>CAMLET010000007.1 GCA_946479125.1 uncultured Flavobacteriales bacterium | reverse complement strand
ATACATTCTACGACAGGAAGATAAACATAAGCATTTTTAGCTTTTCTGAGTTGATTAAACAAGGCATTCTTTATTTCAGGATCGTTGTATTCACTTGCTTTCTCAGTAAATGGTATCAAATTGTTATAATGGCCTTTGTTGATATGGAAAACAATCAATTGTTTAGCAGCGAGTGAATCGTTTTCAGCCAGAAAATCAAGCATTGGAGTGATTAAACTAGAGCCATATCCAAATTCTTCAAAATTCGCTAACGAAGTTCTCGTCAATTCAAGAACGCAAACGGGATTAACGGTCTTCAGATAGGTGAAAGTCTCCTGGTCAATTTTGTTGTTCTCTTCCCAAATTCTGAAATACAGATCATTGAAAACGGGGTCATGGTACTTTCGAAGAGCTTCAAAAATGTAACGAGCATCTTCCTTTTGAGCATAGTTACTTCTAGTAGTATCACTTAAGAGGTGATTGAAAAAATCAACAGAAAACTCATCCTTAAAAACCGCAACCGCAAGTTCCATTCCATAGTAGCTTTTTCCTTCTTCTCTCAGTGAAAGGAGTATTTTCTTAAATGGTTCTGCAGGAAAATTCTCAATGGCCTCTAAAGTGAAGTAAGAATCATCTAAAATTTTTGATGCGATAAAATCGATGTCTTCCTCTTTCTGGAATTTTGCCAACGCAATAACCGCGAAATCGTTTTTTACAGCCAATTCTTTCAAACGTGTATGGTACTTTTCTTCAATAGGAATCTCATCAAGTAGGTTGTTGATTCGTCGTAAATGATTATCGCTAAAAAAGATGATGCTGTCCAGTTCATGAGCTTCGGTTTCCGACATGTTTTTAGTTACGCAAAAATAGTCACCAACAAAGCGGTTAACTGATTTATGCATTCCTGGCTCTGAAACTGTTGCTGTGTCTTGGATGTGTTTTATGGCAAGTTCAAATGTTCTGTTATATTTCCTGTCGTTTAAACTTTTTATTGCATGAACACGGATAATCGGACGTGGGTCATCTGTGAGTGCAACTAATTCTTCTGTAGTTGCTTTTTGCTTTAGTTTCAGGAACAATCTGTACTGATTTGTTTCGCCAAACAGAAAGCCATCCGGATAAGGAGCTACATAATTGTGGATGGCAATAGAATCTGCAATTTGCTTTAGAGTCAATTCGGTTTGACCAAAGGAAAGGCCAATGGGAATAATGAATAAAAGACTGAGAACAAATTGTTTCATTAGAAGTTAAAACTTGAATTTACCATTTTTAATCTCAAAACTGAACAATCGGGAAGTGTCGACCGCTTTACCATTCAATGTTCCGTTTTTCCATTCACCCAAAGCATTAAAAACTTCCTCAATTTGTTTGTCCAGTTCTTCGCTTTTGGTTTTGTTGTCCATTTCGCATTTTACTACTTCGCCTTTGCAGTTAATGATCAAACCTATCATTCCCTCGCCTTTGAACTTGGGATTGTCTTTCAAAAACTGAATTTCATTCAAGCGTTCAATAATTTGCTCATCGGTTAACGGACATTCTGCCTGAACCTGACCATCGAATCCGGGAAACATTACATAAACTTCTTTTTTGTCGCAAATGCCCGGAATATCTTCTTTCACTTCCATTCGGGCAACGAATTGTGCGGATGCAGTTAAGCTTAAAAAGCCTGCTGCGAATAATAAGATTGCTTTTTTCATAGGATACATTTTAGTGTGATATATCCTAATGTTGAAAGTGGGAAGAAGTAAACCAGAAAAGATTCAAAAGTTACTCATGCTATTTTTCCGGTAAAGGTTCGTTCCCTTCAAATGGATCATCTTCAAAATGAGTAATTCCAATTTTCTTAAAGTACTCCTTCAGTAGTGCATATTTTCCATCGCAAAACACACCAGTGCTTTCCATTGGTAAATCGGTTTCATAACCCAAACATTGGAAACAGTATTCAATGTAGCCAACTACTTTATCGTTTTCATCCGAAAACACAATTGCATGACGCGGATAGTAGCAACCATTTCTCGTAAAACTATGGGCGCCTGATCTTTTCGAATAATTGTAGTTGTATAGAAGGTCAGTTAATTCATTGACTTGGTTGGGGTTCAATGTGATAATCTCTTTTGTTTTACTTTTTACAACAGTGTCATTCTCGATTGGAGTCCTGTCTTGTGTGGAATGAAAACTAACCACCTGAACTTTGCTCGAAGCGTTGAAAGGATACATTTCCGAACGTTCTGAAATGGTTAAATGTCCATTATGTTTACATTCATCATTTCCATAGGCCGTTGTTTTCTCGAGCGTTAATGCACATCCATAAAGCGTTAAGACCGAAATCAGAAAAGAAAGAAATAACTTATGGTTCTGAGTAAGTTTATTTCCGAAAAGCATCCCGAACAATCTGCGGGTCGTAATCAAAATATTCCAATCCAAGTCTATTGCTTAGCGCTCTGGCTGTAACTTCAGTGGTATTTTTATTGTGCAAACGAATCAATTCCTTTTTGCTTTTGTAGTTTTTTCCTAGCAAGCAAATTGTATGGTAATTATCGGTTAAGCTAGTCGAATTGGAAGAACGTGCATAAACTGTTGAAGTGATTCGAAGCGGAACAACACTTATGAATCCCCATTTTTCGTAACTGAAGGTTTTCTTCACAGGAATAAAGCCTAAATAATTGGTAAACTCTGTTACTTGTTTCGTTTCAGGATAAAATTGAACCCCATAATTCGTAAAACAGATGAAAAGTCCAAAAAGCAAAAGTGGTGGACCAATTATCCAGTTTCCAAATGCGGAAAAAAGAACTCCAACACCAAGCAGCGCATATCCAATGATCTTTGAATTGTCGGGGAAGGAACTTCCGTTATTGTATTTCAAAGGAATAGGTGTGTCTAAGGTTTCGTTTTGCATGATTTTTATCGGCTTCAGGATTATGATTCTAAAATTACAAAAAGGAAAAGTAATCAAACATGAGTTTTTGTGTTGAAATCATATTCATAAATCAAAACACAAATGAAACGCCACCTTCGACAGACTTTGTATATTTGTCCACTCTAAGTTGATCGAATGAAAGTAAACCCGAATTATAGCACCAAAGAGCAATTGCTTGAGTTGTACAATAAACCATTGTTGGAACTTGTTTTCGAAGCGGCAACAATTCACCGTCAGTTTCACAATCCACGCGAAGTTCAAATGTCGTCGTTATTGAGTATCAAAACGGGTGGTTGTCCTGAAGATTGTGGTTATTGTCCGCAAGCTGCGCGTTACCACACAGATGTTGAGGCGCACAAGTTAATGACGGTTGAAAACGTTATTGAACAAGCTGAAAATGCTAAAGCGAATGGTTCATCCCGTTTGTGTATGGGAGCGGCTTGGAGAGAAGTTCGTGACAACAAGGATTTCGACAATGTGATTGAAATGGTGGCTGCTGTAAACAACATGGGAATGGAAGTTTGTGCAACACTTGGAATGATGAACGAAGATCAGGCGCACCGTTTGAAAAATGCAGGTTTGTTTGCTTACAATCATAACCTGGATTCATCGAAAGAATTTTACGGAGATGTAATCTCTACAAGAGAATATGAAGATCGTTTGAATACGATTGACAATGCCAAGAAAGCCGGTTTGACAGTTTGTTCAGGCGGAATCATCGGAATGGGTGAAGCTATCGAGGACCGTGTTGGTTTATTGATGAGCTACATGGAAATGGACACACCTCCAAACTCAATTCCAATCAATGCTTTGGTTGCGGTTGATGGAACGCCTTTGGAAGATCAAAAACCGATCGAACAATGGGAAATGATCCGAATGGTAGCAACTACCCGTATCGCATTCCCTGAGTCAGTGGTTCGACTTTCTGCTGGAAGAACGAAAATGAGCATGGAAGGTCAGGCTTTGTGTTTTATGGCAGGAGCAGGATCTATTTTTGCCGGAGATAAATTGTTGACGACTCCAAATCCTGAATTCAACGAGGACAAAGAAATGTTCAGAATTCTGGGGTTGGTTGGTAAAGAAGCATTTGCTGATGGTGAACAACCCGTTTCACATCCAGATCCGATCATTGAAGCGAGAAAAGAAAAGGAAGCATTGCGTGCAAAGGAATTGGCTGAAGCGAAAGGGAAACCAAGAGCGGCAGATTTTAATCCAAGAACGGTGAAATTGATGGACTAATTGCTGTGATTTATATTTAAACGCAAAGAAGCGAAGATCGCAAAGTTGGAACGTCCGGAAAGATAAAAAGTAAGAAAATGAGTCATTCGTATCTCAAGCTTTTACAACAACGAATAGAAAAAGGGAGTGAACGCTCCCTTTTGTCGTTTGATGACGGAATGATTGATTTCTGGTCGAACGATTATCTGGGATTAGGAAAAACGGCTTCAGAAGTTTCGTTGAAATCGGGGAGTGGCTCGCGCTTGATCTCCGGAAATTCTAAACGAATTGAAGAAGTAGAATCGTTTCTTGCCAATCATTTTGGTTCAGAATCGGCATTGATTTTTAATTCCGGTTACGATGCCAATTTAGGTTTCTTCAGCTCTGTTCCTCAGAAAGGCGACACCATCATTTATGACGAATTGATTCACGCTTCTGTGCGTGATGGAATGCGTTTGAGTTTCGCAAAGTCCTTTTCATTTCAGCATAATGATCTCGAGTCTTTGGAGAAGCGCTTAACATCTCGACTCCGCTCGATGACCAGCGGAACCATTTTCGTCGCTATTGAGTCGATTTATTCAATGGATGGCGATTTGGCTCCGTTGAAAGCAATTTCAGACTTGTGTGAACGATACAAGGCCTTATTGGTTGTGGACGAAGCGCATGCAGGAGGAGTTTTTGGTAATTACGGAACGGGACTCTGTGCAGAAGTTGGAATTTCGGAAAAAGTCTTTGCTCGTTTGTTCACCTTCGGAAAAGGATTTGGAGCGCACGGTGCAGCGATTGTTTGTAATTTAGAATTACGAAAGTTCCTGATCAATTTTGCAAGATCGTTTATTTACACAACGGCATTGCCAGAAGCTTTCTACGAACATATGCAATCTCAGGTGATTCTTGCAAAAGATGAAACGTTGATAACTCAACTTCAACAAAACATTTTACATTTTAGAAGTCATTACGCTTCTGAAGTAAGTGATTCACGTTCACCCATCCAAATTGTAGAATTTGATGATTTGGAAACGTGTAAGTTGAAAGCCCAGGAATTATGGGAAGCTGGATTTGCTGTAAAAGCCATTCTTCCACCAACAGTTCCGGAAAACGGTCAGCGTTTACGGATTTGTTTGCATGCGTTTAATGGGAAAGAGGAGATTGAGAGGTTGTTGGGTGTTTTGAACCAATAATTCTTACTACTGTATTCCAAAGCATGAAAAAGTCAATTGGAATTTTCATTACATTTTTTTGTGTCACATTCGGTTTCGCTCAAGATTCCATTTCTGTTGTTCAGCGCAGTTGGGCGGGAGGTGTTTGTTGTAGTTCAGGTGTAGATTTTGTGCTTAACATTCCCGTTTCTATGGAACAACGAAATATCGATTCTCTTCAGCTTTTTGTTTCTGGCTACCGAATTCATTTATCCGAACAGGCTTTGAGAGCATCCAATAAGAATTGCACAGCGCAGTTTGGTTGGTCTTCAAATGATTACGGTCAAGACATTCCTAAAACCAATTATTATGGAATTACTGAAAAAGAGATTACATACGAAGACAATTATTCAAGTTTTCCAAAGGTTACCTTGTTTCTCTCCAATGGAAAAATGAAGAGTGTTCCTGTGAAATTCAGTGAAGAGATTGTTGCTTATCCCTGAATCCTTGTTGCTTCAATAGTTTTCTGGACACCATTCCACAATTCGATTCTGCTTTTTAGAGCACGCAACGTATATTCTGTTGCCTCTTGCCATTTTTGTTCGTCCTCTCCACAAAGTTCACTTACCATTTCCAATGCTAAATGACTGTGGTGATCACCGTCAACTTCAATGTGTCGATCAAGATAATATTTGAAAATACTTACTTGATCTGGGAAACGTTCATGAACATCGCTCACAATAGTGTGGAACATGTTCGGAATCAAATCTTCTCTTCCAAATGTGAAAACAGCTGCAATGACATGCGGTTTTTTAGTGTCTATTACCTCAAATGTAAAGCGGAGAAACGACTTGCCTGCTTCAGGAATATCGGAAGTAGCTATGGCTTCTTCAACAGTTATCCCACTAATGACTTTCTGTAATAATTGATCGATTCCTTCTCGTGAAGCTCCTGATTGTGCCATGGCCTCCAGATAAAGCTCAAAATGGCTGATATTTCCTTCTCGTTCAAAAGCAATATCTGATTCTTCTCCACAAACAATTTCATTAATCAAAAAACGTGCTTTCGCTGAACCGACTGGAATCCATGGTAAAGTTGTACAGGTCAACTGAATTTGAAGTGCTTTCAATAATGACATAAAGTCCCAAACCGCATAAATGTGATGTTCCATGAAGGTTTGAATGCCTTCCATGTCGTTAATTGATTTGTAAGCTGGGTGGTTTACAATTTGTTGACTCAATTCCGTTGAAGCCGATTGGATTTTTTCGATGTACTTGTTCATTGTTGTTTTTTGCAATGCAAAAGTATGGTAAATAAAAAAGACGCAATGCATTGCGTCTTTACAATAATGTTTTTTGAAGAAAATTAGTTTTCAATCTTCTTCTTCATATTTGCTAAGCCTTCTTCAAAGTCATTACCCAGCATTTTTTCCATATTCATTACTGCCATCATAATGTTGAAAGGATAAGGGAAATTCCCTGTGAATCCCCAGGCCACTTTTGTTTGGTTCTCATTTACTGCTGTTGTAGTGAAGTAACCATGTGCAACGCTTCTGAATGGTTTTAGAAAACGCATTTCTGTTTCCATTCTTTCGTTTGGAATCAATTTCTTGATCTCCTGTTCGCCAGAACCAACATTTTTATGCTCGCTGTCCCATTTGGAAGTGAATCCAACAGTTCTGTCGGTTCCAATGTATTGTTTTTTGATATCCGGATCTAAATTTGCCCATTTACTCCATGAATCCTGAGTTTCAATTGAACTGATGAAATGAAACGTTTCGTCCAGCGGCTTGTCAACAACAATCGAGCGTTCAATTCCGTAACCTTTTTTCATTACTGCAGCAAGCAAAAGAATAAGAACAATTAACCCGCCAATTGAACCCAATACTATCCAAAGAATCATCATAATAATTGAAAATGTAAAATTAAGAATGGAAAAATAAACCTTTTATTTCAAAACAGGGTAACACAAACAATACTTCTCAACTGGTTGAGCTAAAGCTGAAATATTCAGATTATCCGAAGCCATAGAAACGTCCATGATCGTTCCGTTTTTCATCAATAAATTAATCGTTTGTTTTACCTGACTATATGCGTTATTCGATAACAATTCTGAATAAACAAAGTAATTGATCTCTTCATCATTCAGTCCGAATTGCGTTCTAACCAATTCTTTCTCCATCAAAATTCTGTCAGGACTAAATGGCTCTTTTGCAATTTCCACCTTGTGAAGATTTCTGTCTACCAAGTTTCTGGACAACAATGAAAGCACTTTGTCGGAATGGAATTGCCACACTTTTACTGCTCCCATGATATCGTAATCGTCTAATTGAGCGAACGTTTTTAGGATCTCAGGATTTGTTTCAAAGTCTATTTTCTGGATGGAGTTTCCCATGAAAAACAACAAAGCAGGACTTCCAAACAACGTTTCACCTCTTTCGATCAGTTTCTTAGCTCTTCTCAAAATGTTGATCAACATGAATTCACCAGAAACAACTGTTTTGTGAAGGTAAACCTGCCAGTACATGACTCTGCGCGCAACCAGAAATTTCTCGATAGAATAGATTCCTTTTTCGTCAATTACCAGCTGATCGTTGTAAACGTTCAACATTTCAATGATGCGTTCTGTTCCAACGATTCCTTCAGACACTCCGGTGAAGAAGCTGTCTCGTGTCAAGTAATCCAAACGATCCATGTCCAATTGACTTGAAACCAACTGATACAAGAATTTCTTTTGGTACTTGTTTGAGAAAATCATCAATGCGCGCTCCAAATCGTCCGAGTTTTCTGGAAACTCCTGTTTCAAAGCCTGAATAAAGTAGTAAGAAATTTGTTCGTGACTTACTCCGCAAACAATGTCATATTCCAGGGCATGACTAAACGGACCATGTCCCATATCATGCAAAAGAATGGCTAGCAAAACTGCACGTTCTTCTTTTTCTGAAATTTCGTGACCTTTTCTTCGGATTACGGAAACGGCCTGCGACATCAAATGCATTGCGCCAATGACGTGATGAAAGCGGGTGTGCAAAGCTCCCGGATACACCAAGTGCGTCATTCCCAACTGTTTTATTCTGCGAAGTCGTTGAACATATGGATGCTCAATCAGGTCGAAAATAAATTCATCCGGAATTGTAATAAAACCATAAACAGGGTCGTTGATGATTTTCTTTTTATTATTTCTATGGGCGTTTGTGCGCAATTGGAGTATTTTTATATCAAATCTAATTATTCTTTAGGAAATGCAGGCAAAGATTCTCTGGGCAGACGACGAAATGGAATACTTGAAACCGCACGTAATGTTCTTGGAACAGAAAGGTTATCAAGTGGAATTGATCAATAACGGATCAGAAGCGGTGGAATTGTGCGCTGAGAACAACTATGATATAGTATTTCTTGACGAAAATATGCCTGGAATTTCTGGTTTGGAAACATTGGCAAGGATCAAAGAAATAAAACCTTTGATTCCTGTGGTAATGATCACAAAAAGCGAGGAAGAGAGCATTATGGAAGAAGCCATTGGTTCCAAGATCGCGGATTACTTGATAAAACCGGTAAATCCGAATCAGTTGCTTCTTTGTTTGAAGAAGAATCTGGATCATCGGAAATTGGTTTCACAAAAGACAAACTCGAACTATCAACAGGAATTCCGTCAATTGGGAATGCAGTTGAACGGACGTTTGGATGCTGAGGAATGGAAAGAGGTTTTTAAGAAGTTGACTTACTGGGAATTGGAATTCAATGGTTTGCAAGACCAGGGAATGAAGGAAATTCTGGATGCGCAACGAAAAGAAGCCAACGATCTATTTTGTCGTTATATCGAAAATAATTACGAAGATTGGTTTGCTGGTGATGATGATGCGCCGGATATGGTTCATCACATTTTGAAAGACCGTGTTTTTCCATTACTTGACAAGCCTGTTTGTTTGTTGGTAATTGATAACTTACGCTTTGATCAATGGCAGATTTTGAAACCGGTTATTTCCAACTTCTTCGAAATAGAAAAGGACGAACTTATTTATTCGATTCTTCCTACAGCTACACATTATGCACGTAATGCACTTTTTGCAGGTGTAATGCCTTCGGAAATTGCAAAGCGTTTCCCGAACCATTGGTTGAACGAAGAAGACGAAGGTGGAAAGAACATGCACGAAGCTGTTTTCTTAGAAGGAAACCTGAAGCGCAATGGAAAGAATGTGAAATGGTCGTACCACAAGATCACGAATCTGGATGCTGGAAAACGTTTGGTGGATCAGTTCCATACCTTGAAAGGAAATCAGTTGAACGCGGTTGTTTACAATTTCGTAGACATGCTTAGTCATGCTAGAACGGAAATGGATATGATCAAGGAATTGGCCGCTGATGAAGCTGCTTACCGTTCGTTGACATTAAGCTGGTTTGAGCATTCTCCGTTGCAGGAAATTATCAAAAAAGTAGCTGAATCAGGAGCAAAATTGGTCATTACAACAGATCATGGAACAGTTCGTGTGACTGATCCAATCAAGATCGTTGGAGACAGAAATACGAATTCAAACTTGCGCTATAAAACAGGAAAGAATTTGAGTTATAAGGACAAAGAAGTTTTTGCGGTGAAACATCCAGAGAAAATTGGTTTACCAAAATCATCGCTTTCAAGTGAGTTTGTATTTACGCGTGAACACGATTACTTCTGTTATCCGAACAATTACAATCATTTCGTTCATTACTACAACGATACCTTCCAGCACGGAGGAATTTCTATGGAGGAAATGTTGATTCCATTTATTGTATTAAACCCGAAATAAGAAAAAGCGAAGCTTTTGATTAAACAAGCGTTAGCGCAGTTTTGAATTTGTTTTGAAATGAGAACAGAAATAGCTGAAAGCGAAATTGATCTTCCGTTTATTGCTAAATCCTTACTCGAAAGTTTGGGCAAGGCAAAAGTGGTTGCTTTAGAAGGTGGAATGGGAGCAGGAAAAACTACTTTCATTGGCGTTTTACTGCGTGCAATGGGAATAGAAGAATTTGACGGTTCACCAACCTATGGATTTGTACAATCGTATAAAAGTCCGATGTATGGAACAGTTCATCATTTCGACATGTATCGGATTGAATCACCTGCAGAAGCGTTTGATATTGGTTTTGAAGAATACGTTTATTCGGATGATTTCTGTTTCATCGAATGGCCTTCAAAAGTAGAAGAATTATTGCCGGAAGACACTGTGCGGTTAAGCATAGAAGTCAATAGTGAATGGCATCGGGTGTTTAGTTGGTAAGATATTCTAAATCGTTTTCTTATCTTTATTCATCTGATAATTAGCAAATGAAGATAACGGTTAAACAATCCTCAGCATCGTCTCCTTCAAGAATTAATCTTCAGGATTTTCATAAAAAAGCGCAGCAAGTGTTTTTGAAGGATGTTAAACCAAAGATTGAATTGGCTAAGAAGACTTCTATGCCCAATGATAGATCAAGTTGCAACGGCCACATTTAACTATAATTGCTGGCTGCAACGGAGCTGGAAAATCCACTTATTCAAAATCAATTGTTTCAGATGCTTACTTCTTAATGACATTACCCTTTTTATCGAGGATGAATGTTTTATCATTAATGCGTGCTGTAGTTTTTCCGTTTGAATACGAATCAATGTGGCTGTACTTGGGTGCAACAACGACTTGCCCTGTTGTGTCAATAACTCCCCATTTACCACCTGACCACTAACCATGTTCATCCTCCTTTATTAATTTTCCTCCAATACAAAAAGTTGCCAATCCTTCATTGAAATATTCAGCATATGAAAAGCTAGGTGAAATTTCGATGCATCCAGTGATACCATTTGCAAAACCAATTTTATCGTCTTTTACTATTCGAAATCTGTTGTTCTTTACGTAATCCGGTCCCATATCGAAAATATAGACATCATACATGAAGTGATTTTTACTATCAACACCTATAATGTCATAATTGAAATTCATGACAATCGCATGATTTTGAAAGGTGTCTTCAAATCCCACGCAATAATTTGCTGGAATGACAATCTTTCCTTGCTCATTTTTATAGCCAACTAGCGTGTCGTTGACATTAAATTTAATGAGCAATTCTCGGCTTAATCCGCAAGTTTCATCTTTTATTGCGCCATAGTTTTTTAAAACCTGTTGCTGATTGTTCGTAATGGTTTTGGTATCTGAATTGCTGCAGGAATAACTGATTACGATAAGGAGAAAGAGGAAAGATGATTTAACCATAAAAAAGATGAATAATTTTGATACAAGATAAGTTATTCTTCAATTCCAGAGTGATTTTAATTACTTATTGCTTGAGGATAACTTTTTGTGCTTATTTACGTATCTTCGTTTTGAACGTGAAGAAAGAAAATTGACATGGTAAAGGATCCCGAATTACTCAAACGACTATTGAAAGAAGGAAACATTCTTCCAATGGAGGAAATGTTAGAGATTGTAAAGAAGAAAGGAAGTTTACAAATCGGTATTCCGAAGGAAGTTAGTTTTCAGGAGCGTAGAGTTGCCCTTGTACCAGAAGCGGTTTCTTTTCTTGTTGCAAACGGACACAGTGTCAAAATTCAAAAAGGAGCTGGTGAATCCTGTCATTTCTCAGATCGTGAGTACAGCGAAGCAGGAGCAGAGATTTGCCCTTCAGCGCAAGATATTTTCGATTGTGACTTAATCCTAAAAGTAGCTCCTGCAAATGAGGAAGAAGTAGATATGCTTCGCGGACAACAAACACTCATTTCCGCACTTCAATTAGGGATTCAGCCAAAGATCATTCTTCAAAAACTCATGCAGAAAAAAATCACTGCAATTGCGTGGGATTACATCCGTGACGATGAAGGTGTTTTTGGAATTGTGCGTACAATGGGCGAGATTGCCGGTACAACTTCCATTCTTATTGCCGGAGAATTGCTTTCTGCATTCAACGAAGGAAAAGGAATTATGCTTGGCGGAATTGCGGGTGTGCAACCTACTGAAGTGGTGGTTCTTGGAGCCGGAACTGTTGGTGAATTTGCCACACGCGCAGCTCTTGGTTTAGGAGCTTCGGTTAAAGTTTTTGATAATAGTTTGTCGCGCTTACGTCGTTTACAAAACGATTTGGGGGCGCGTATTTATACTTCTGTTTTACAGCCGAAAGTATTGGCAAAATCAATCATGCGCGCCGATGTGGTGATTGGAGCAATTCGTTCACCTTTGGGCAGAACTCCATGTGTTGTTTCTGAGGACATGGTTTCGAACATGAAAGAAGGTTCTGTAATTGTTGATGTTAGTATTGATCAGGGTGGATGTTTTGAAACGTCAAAAGTAACCAACCATAACAATCCGACTTACGTCAAACACGGAGTAGTACATTACTGTGTTCCAAACATTGCTTCACGTGTACCAAGAACAGCAAGTTTTGCCATTTCCAATATCTTCTCACCGCTATTGATCTCAATGGCAGATCACGGAGGTTGTTTGGATTTGATCCGCAACGACCATGGATTCCGCTCAGGAGTTTATATCTACAGAGGAATTTTGGTAAGCGAAATTCTAGGACAAGTATTTGACCTTAAGTACAAGGATATCGACTTGTTGATGATGGGACTAAAAGGATGACCTCGACTCCGCTCGGCAACCTTTCATTATCATAGAATTCATTTATGATCACGGAACTACTCAGAAATCAAAGTAGGTTACTTCTTCTTTTAAGATTCAGAATACATGAAAATCAAGCTTAACTTCGGTCATCGAGCGGAGTCGAGATGCGAAGTTTATCCGCCCTTTTTTCCGCCTTTGTACTTCTGTTTCTTATCGATCCATTTGTACTTGCGTTTTCCGAAGTTGTTGGAGTTTCTGTCTTTTCCATCAATCTTGTACATCAAACCAAGGGAATACTGACAGTAGTCCGGATTTGCACCACCTGAGAAAGCATATTTGTAACTTCCCTGAACGTTGATTCCTAATCCTTTCCAAACCCAGAAGTTAACACCGATAGCACCATTTCCAGTGAAAGCGTTTGGTTTGTCTAATGCAGTTCTTTGTGTATATCCAAATCCAAGAGAAACGTATGGATCAACAACTGTACTTACGATGAGGTTGTAAAAGCTGTATCTACAATTCAAGTCAAAAGAGAGAAATGTTCCTTCATAATTGGTGCTGTCCTGAATAAGTTTCCCCATTTTATACTGAGAATATGCTCCTGCAAACTCAGCACTCAGTCCATATTTGAAATAGCGATCAACGGTAACGCGTGTTGGATAGGGTAGTCCATTCCACGACTGATTCACGTCGAACGGTTGACAAAATCCACGTCCATCATCCTCTACAAAATTCCATCCCAAGCCAAATGCCCACTTGTATGGTTTCTCTTCTCCATACCAATCATAAGGCTGTGCAGAAACCTGCGATGAAAGCGTAAGAAAAAAACAAAGTGACAAAAGCAGTCGTGAACGTGTCATATTTCCATTTTAGACCATAAAAGTAACACTTTCAATTCCGTAGGTACGAAGTTTTGTTTGCTTTAATATTAACGATTTGATAAATCTTGTTGAAAACTCACTATAATTCTAAATTTTAAAATGCTAAATGTTAAAATGGATATTCGGAATTTAACCGGGCACCTAACTTTCTAAGGGAGTGTTTGCTAGGTTTTAGAATTAGTGCTTTTGGAATTTAGAATTAATAAAGGAATTCGTAAATGCTGTGATAACCTCCACTTGTTTCCGCGTATTGAATTAAATCTGAGTAAAATTTATCGTTTCCCAGTGTTGCGGAATCGCCAACCACAAAACAGATTTTCTTTGCTCTTGAAATGGCAACATTTGTTCGTCTATAGTCTTTCAAAAAGCCTAATTCGCCATTTTCATTCGATCGTGTAAGTGAAATAATGCATACTTCGGCTTCCTGGCCTTGCATACTGTCGATAGTTGAAACGTGCCAGTCTCTGCCGATTTTCTTCTTGATCTCGTCGATTTGCGCGTTGTACGGGGATAGAATAACAGTGTTTTTCTTTGTTAAACTGAAATGCTCAATTACTTTTTCTACAGCTTCTATTTCAGTGGAATTATAAGTACTTCCTGAAACTTCATCTTTCTCTTCACCATTTCCAAATCCTGAGGTGTCGATGAAATAAAACTGGCTTTCACCATTGTTTTCATTGGTTCTAAGCTCGCTGTTGTAGAAGAAGGGATTAATCGCCTCTACGATCTCTTTTCCAAAACGGTATTGTTCCGTAAGTAAAATAGGTGCTGCTGCTTTACATGAAGCTTCAAGTAAACTTTCATTCAATCCTAAAGAAATAGCTTCGTTACTAAAAACAACTGGAGGTAATTGTTGTGGATCACCACATAAAACCAATCGTTTTCCAAAACTTGCTGCAAGCCATGTCAACGGACTCAAACTTTGTCCGGCCTCATCCAAAATCACCACATCCGCCAATTTTTCTTTTGGAAGCTGGTTGAATAAACTCACAGGAGTTCCTGCAATTACTGGAATATTGGTGATCAATTGATCGAATACTTGCTTCTGTAATTGACGAAGTTCTGTTCTTAAACTTCGTAGTTCGTTTCGAGCGATTTTCTTTTCTTCTCTTGCTTCAGCGTTGAAATTTCTTGAAAACCGATTTACAGTTTGTATTTGATTCTGAATCGATTTTTCCAAGTGTGAAACGAGTTTTCCTTGTTTTCGATCTAAATGCCCGTCGATGGTAAATGGAAGAACAGTTGGGTGGATCTTTTCGTCATTTCCCAAACGAAGGATTTCAATTGATCTGTCCAATAAACGCAAACACAAGTTATCGATTGCTGTATTGCTTGGCGCGCAAACGATTACCTGCTTTCCTTGTTTTACCAAAGCGTCAATCGCTGCTGCAAGAACGGTTGTCTTTCCTGTTCCCGGAGGACCTTGAATACAAAGTGCCGGATGATTAGAAAGGATTGCTCCCGCAGCAATTTGCTGATTTTTGTTTAGTTCTGAATTTGAAACAGGCTGAAAGTCAGGAATTTCTTCTGAAAGTGCTTTTTCGAATTCCTGCAGTTGCTTCTTTTCTTCTAAAAAGCGAAGACCAAGATTCATGCAGTTCAATGTTCTGTCGTCGGATTCAAAGTCAACGCGCAATTTTCCTTCGAAAGGATTGAAATCGTCGTCAGCGTTTATGGAAATCTCCATTTCATATGCCGACAAATCACGCAATCTGCCTTCAATCTTTTGATCATCGATATGCAAAATCACTTTACAGCCACGATAGAAAAAGTTATCGTTGATGTGAAACGAAGCCGCTAGAATCAGGTCGCAATTGTTTCCGGAATAGCTTGCTTTTTTGCAGTCCAACGGAAAAACAGCTAATCCTTGTGAACGCAGTTCAACTGGCGAAAGCTTTTGTTGCTTTTCTTTTTCCTGTTTCAAATAGGAAATTTCAGCTTTAACTGCTTTATCAAGATTAGGTTGTAATACCATCTTAAAAAGGAATTGGTGCGTTGAACTTCATTTCTTTTTTCGTTCTCGGGTGAACAAAACTCAGGTATTCGGCGTGCAAGTGCAAACGATTCGACGCTTTTCCGTATAAATCGTCGCCAATAATTGGTGTGTTCAATCCTAATGGATGCGCAGAATGAACGCGCAGCTGATGTGTTCTTCCGGTAATGGGGTAGAAGTGAATTCTGGTTTTACCATGTTCTGTCCCAACAACTTTGTAATGGGTTACGGCCTTGGAACCATGTTCATAACAAACCAATTGTCTCGGACGATCCTCCAAATCAACACGAAGCGGTAAATCGATGGTTCCTTCTTTTGTTTCAAGAATTCCGTCTAATAATGCAACATAGCGTTTTTGAACCGTTCGCTTAATGAATTGTCGTTGCAGTTTGGTGTAACAATATTCGTTTTTGGCGATGAGCAAACAGCCGGAAGTTGACATATCGAGTCGATGAACACATAAGTTTCCTTCAGCTTCCGGACGCATTTCCTTAATTCTGCTGTAAACCGATTCATAGATTGTTTTTCCGGGAACCGAAAGCATTTCAGCTGGTTTATTTACAACGATGATGTCCTCGTCTTCGTATAAAAAAGGCAATTCCACTTCAGCAGAAATGACTTTTAAAAGCGGATTTTCATCAACCGGAATTCCGCCAAGCATATGTCCCAAAATAGGTTCGCATTTTCCACGGCATGAAGGATAATAATTTCCGTGAACGCGAATTTCAGATCTTGGACTTTCTCCCCACCAGAATTCGGCCATGGTAACGGGACGAAGTTTATTCAAATAAGCGAACTGCAACAATTTTGGTGCTGCACATTCTCCGGCACCAGCAGGAATTCCAAGTGGTGCATCTACGAAAATTTCACTTAAACTTTTGTTTTCCAAATGTGCATTCAGAAAAGTGTAATTATCAAAAAGTTGTTGCTGTAATGCGTTGGAACCTTCGGCACGATGTGTTTTCAGTTCCTGAAGTCGTGTAAGAATTGGTTCTAAATCTACATTGATCTCATTCTTCTTATGCATGAAATAACGCTGCATGTTTTTCAGCACCAACTTATCATCGATGCTTGCTTTGTTCAACGCTTCTAGTTCCGCTTTATCTTTTTCAGGATCAAGTTTATTTCGAAGTTCTAAACGATCAATTCTATTTTGCTGAATCAGACGTTTTTGCTCTTCAACTTTCTCGAATTCTTCAGCTTCAATCTCTTTTAATTTAGCGGTAAGAACTGGTAAAGTTTCGTTGGCTTCCAATTCCTGAATTTGAAGTGTGAGCTTATTGAGTTCAACTTCTCCAATTTTGAAAAAGCTGTTTTCTACCAACATATCGAAAACGGGTGGAACAAATCCTGAATGATGATTCGAGTTCCCGACTTTTCCTGAAAATGCTGCTAAATAGCCTAATTCCTTCTTTTCATTTTCAACAACGAGAACACCAAACATTTTTCCAATCGGTGTTCCGTCAACTTCAGTATCAAACCCAAAATTGTGACCAAAAGGAAATGTTTTCATTGTTTCCTGAAGTTCTAAACTTGCAATTTCGGCGAGTTTGTGTGTTTCGTAATAAAACGGAAATGTGAACTTTTCAGGCAATGAAATTCCCGAAACATCAGTTTTAAACGAATGAAAAAAAGAAGATTCGTTCACTACAATAAACTTCGTTCGCTTTCAAATTTGCGGTTCGATAATAGAACTACGAAAATGGCAAGTGAAACCATTACTCCAAAGGACAAAGCGATGTACTGAATTTCCAAAGTTCCTGCAATGAGTTCTTTCGTAGCCAAAACAACGTTAATCACAGGAATAACTGCGGTTACATAATTTAATTCGATTCCGGGGAAAAAGCCAACCATTCCCGGAAGAACGACTAACATATTCAATGGTGAAATAATACTTTGCGCTTCCTTGAAACTTTTTGCACGAATGGCAATTGGAACCATGATTCCAGCAAAGAAAAAGATCATTGGGATCAATAGAACGTAGAGCATCAAAATGAATGCTGGACTCAAAATATCATTTACAATGGCAATCAATTCAGGAGCTTTTTGCGGATCTAATGATTCGATTGACAGGAAAAGTCCGACTAAGCTAAAGGTTGAAGCCATAACTCCGGAAGTTACAACGACCAACATTTTTCCAATTAAGATCTTCCAACGTTTCACCGGAGTTGTAAGCAAGGTTTCCAAAGTTCCACGTTCTTTTTCACCTGTAAACAAGTCGATTGCAGGATACATACAACCCATGAAACCGAATGCGATGAAGAAATAGGGTAGAATACCTCCGGCCAATTTCCCGAACATTTCTTTATCAGAAGCCACATTTGAATAGTCGACAGCTAAAGGAGTAATGCTTGTTTCCTGAATTTTCAGTTTTGTGTAGCGTTCCTTTTTCATTTTTGTCTCAATCACTGAAACATAAGCTTGAAAGCGCTCTTTCATTCCTAAATCTGTTCCATCGTGATAAACCGTGATGGTAACTGGCTCAAGTTTGTCTATTTTCTCCTGTTCGTTAGGAGATACATAGCAACCCAACTCAATCTTCTTATCCTGAATGTCTTTCTTGAGTTTGTTTGTATCCGCATATGGAATGAACTCCTTTTTACCTAATTCGTCAGGCAATTTGGTTAATTCTTCTTCAAATTTTCCGGTTTGATTGGAAACCAATCCGATCTTGATCTTTTTCGCTTCCGTATCGGCTGCAAATTTGTCCGAAATCTTCAGGTAAACGTTCATAATGATTGGGAAAACCAATGTTGGAATTACAATCATCATGATAATCGTTCTGCGATCGCGAAGCGTATCTTTTATTTCTTTTTTATATACGTTGAAAATCATAGCGATACAGTTTCTTGTTGGTTAACAACTCGGATGAATTCGGCAGTAAGATTTGGAGCCTGCATGGTTGATCTAAAGTCATCCATTGTAGAATTCACCACTGTTTTTCCTTTGTGAATAATGGTGATATTGTCTGAAAGTAAATCAACTTCTCCCATAATATGACTAGAGAAGATCACTGTTTTTCCTTCGTTCTTACATTGCTTGATCAGCTCAATAATTGCTGCAGCGGTAATCACGTCCAATCCACTTGTTGGTTCGTCAAACAAAATTACCTGCGGATCATGGATCATTGTTCTACAGATAGAAACACGTTGTGTCA
>CAMLET010000006.1 GCA_946479125.1 uncultured Flavobacteriales bacterium | reverse complement strand
GCTTTCGGGGACAATACTAAATTTTCAAAGGCAGAAGAATTGAATGCCAGATTTGAAAAACAGAATGACAGTATCTACCACGTAATTATCCATCGACAGAAATTTGCGTTGAACACACTTTCAGGTCGGGTTATGGATTTGAAAAGCGGAAAATCTGTATACAGAAACCTCGATTTCCGAATTGCAGAAAGTCATCAATCGGATTTTCAGGGAACAGATTCACTAGGGAATTGGACAGCGAGTTATAACGGATTTAAAAAAGATTTTGTTTCAGATATTGACTATGAGCCAAAACAAGTTGAGCCCAACAAAACTGTAGAATATCGTGTTAGACATACTCCTTATGCAGATAATGATTCGAGCTGGACGGAAAGCGATACTACCAGAACAACAACCTCCTATGATTCGATTGGACGGAAAAATCATGTACTCGTTGAGAACTATGGATCAATGCGTTTTCCGGGAACAGTAGAATATGCTTACACTTATTTAGGTGACACTTGTCTTGCTACATTGATTCGTTTTGAAAGCGGACACTCAGAAACATCAAATGGAATGGTATACGGTGTTCAAAAAACCCGGTTTTCCAAAAAGCTTTCTACTTCAGCAAACGGCAGAACACATGATTATTTTTATTCAGAGCGAACGGATGGTTGGGATTTACATGCTACTGATACCAATATGATAATTGTTCCTAACGGCAGGATTTATATGATTGAAGACAGATATGCGCGTTCGTATGTTTTAGCTGATGGGTATAAGAGTTCTCATAAGAGTCATTATAAACACACGTTTACCTATACTGCCAAGTAGTTAGTAAGGAAATAATCTCACCCAGATTTCTCGGGACACACGATAGTTGTAAAAACTCATCAGAACTAAAACAGACATAATTGCTCCGAAAAACCACCAAATAGGTAAAATCCAGAATAGGCATGCAAAAACTATTGCTAATTCAGCAATAGCCATTCCGTAACTCAGGTACATTGCTCCAAAAAAGTAGCCCGGCTCTTTGTCGAATTTATAATTGCAAACGGCACAACGTTCGTTCATTTTGGGGATTCGAAGAAGAAAAACATTTCCTTTGCTTTCGAAGATTTGTCCTTCGTTGCATTTCGGACATTTCCCAATTCGTTCCAGCTTAAAAGTTGCCATTTTTTTCTTCAAAGATAGTGGAAGTGTTTCGCTTAATTGTTACAAAAACTCGACATAAAATTGTAAATTTCGGACATGAATCCATTATTAAGCAGTTTTCCTACACTTAGTTTGAATCAATTTGACAGTGATGGGAATTGGCATGAGTTTTATGTAAATTCATTTTCGGATCACGTTGCAAAACACCATGCACATGTATTGGTTCCGCATAGACATGACTTTTATTTGTTGGTGTACTTTACTTCTGGGTCAGGTATTCATGAGATTGATTTCCGAAGGTATTCGATAGAACCAGGGGCGGTTTTCTTCATGCAGCCCGGACAAGTGCATCATTGGGAGTTTTCGGATGATACTGAAGGCATAGTGGTATTGCATTCCGCTGAATTTTTTAGTCAACATATCAGAGGAGTTGCATTGGAGCGATTACCGGTTTTTCAATCCAGATTGAGTGATCCTAAGTTGAATATTTCGGACAAATATCAGAACGATATTACTATATTGTTGGAAAAGATCTTTGCGGAATTTGTAGGAGCTGAGATCTTTAAATACCTGCACTCAGCTAACCTACTTTGCGAATTCTATATCCATTTGTCTCGTTTCTTCGTGAAACAGTATCCCGAAACAATCAATCAAAACACACTTTACATTACTAAATTCAGAGAACTTGAGCGGTTATTCGATTTGAACTTTTCTGAACAAAAAGGTGTTGAGTTTTACGCCAGTCAATTGAATATCAGCTCACGACACCTTAACCGAATATGCCGTGAAGTGGCGGGTAAAACCTTCACACAATTACTTACTGATCGTGTAATGTTGGAAGCACGACATCTACTTTCATCAACTGAAATGAGTTTCAACGAAATTGCCCTGCAACTGGGATATGAAGAATATTCTTACTTCTCAAAACTGTTCAAACAGTATTGCGGAATGAACGCAAGAGATTTCAAAAACCAATACTTGTAGAGGTGTAAAAACTATTCCACCACCAAACGTTGTGTTGAACCGTTGATCTTCACTAAGTACAATCCGGAACTGATTATTGCTGGCAGCTGAATTTCAGAAGCTGTGAATGCCTCTTCCTCAAAAATCACTTTCCCTTGTAAGTCCATGATCTGAAGTTGGAACTCAGCACCTGGTTTTATATTAGAGAACTGTAAAAAACCTCCTTTTTGAACTGGATTCGGGAATAACTGAATCATTTCAACAGATGCATCATCAATCCCAAGAATACCATCAACTCTGAAATTATCAATGTACAGGTAGTTGGAATGATTCTCTCCCGTAAACTGAAATTTGAAGCGCGTTTTATAATCCGTGGAGTTCGTGGTGTAGTTAAAACTTGCATGTTTCCATTGGTTTGCAGTTGGTACGAAAGGAGTTCCGAAGTTCTCGAATGCTGTTGTTAAAGCAGTATCACCTAATATTTTTCGTTGCGTCCAGGTATCGCCACAGTCTCTTGAGCTGTAAACTTTCAATTTTTCAGTCATTTCAGTCATATCCGTTTCAGACGAAGCATAGGCATAATCAAATGAAACTACTACATTGGTTGTGTAATTCAATCCAAAAGCGGGAGAGATGAGTTCGTCTACTTTTCCGGTAAGATCGTTTTGATAAGTGTAAGGAGTACAAAGCATGCTCGAATCGGTGATCAATTCGTTATTCAAGAGGTAACATGGAGTTCCGTTTACACCGTTTTGTTCAATTCTGGCAAATTCAGGAGTATCATTTAAGTAGTTTTTGTGCAACCAAAACTCATTGTCTACATCAAAATCCTGAACGGTAGGTCCGTAGAAATCATAACCATCTGCTGAAACGTATACAGCTTGAACCATTCCATACAAAGCAGCACCGTTGGTATTGCTAACAGTAAGTGTTATCATATGAAACCCAGGATCAGAGAAGCTGACGGTTGGTTCAAAATCAGTTGATGTTGAAGGTGTTCCTCCCGTAAACGACCATGAATAGGTGTCTCCTGTGGTTATTCCCGTTCCGTTGATCATTTCTACTGATTGTCCGACGCAAATAAAACGCGATTCTGGAATGAAACTACTATTCGGAAGTGCAGTGCTTGCGGTTTGTGGTCCGGGACCAGTTCCTGTTGCAATTAGATTTGCTTCTGTGCTCAATTGATCACGACCATATTGCGGATCCTCCTGTACGGCGCGCATCATAGTGGCTTGACCGTTCGTGAACATAAAATTACACCACGTATAATCCATGAAGTTTTCGACATTGCTTCTTGGGTCAAATCCCCAATAGTCGAAGCTATCGGAGTAAAGACTGTCGTTACAGGAGTTCTGTGTGAAATTACAGAGACTGTTACCGTTTGTATAGGGTGTATCGTAAATTCCGTCTGAAGGACCACATTGGAAGTTCGGATTATCGCCAAATGTGTGAAACAACCCGAAATAATGTCCCATTTCATGTGTTAATCCAAATGAACTTGCTGGAGATGCAGTTCCAATTGAACCAATGTAATCATTCAGCATCATGATTCCGGTTGCACACGGATTTTGACTAACTAACGGATTGATTGAGAACCCGCTTAAACCAGGTAAAGTGTTATTTACCACCCAAATGTTAACATAGTGCGCTGGATCCCACATATTGATCATTGCACTTTCGTCACCAACATTGGTGAGTGGAGTGGCAATTCTATCGATTCCTGTTGTAGGATTGCCCCACGGATTGATATGTGCCAAACGGAATTCAAAATTCACTTTTCCTATGATAGTATCGAACGGAGCCTGAACCATGTTAGTATCTGCGTTCATGCGCTGGAAATCTTCATTTAGAATTTCCATCTGATCAAGAATCTGAGCATCGCTTATGTTCTCACTTCCATATTGGTGCAATACATGAAACACTACAGGAATAATGCGCAGTTCGCCCGACTTTGGAGCATTTGCCACCATTCTTTTCGTTTGTTTAATGGCTTCCGCTGTTGGATGTGAGCTTCCGCATTGAAAAGGAGTTTGTGCACCAACAAGTAATGAGAATAGCACAGTTGATAAGAGTAGGAGGTGTTTCATAGCATTGAATTTCAATCAAGTTTAAGAACAAATTTCAAATGCTCTAAACGTATTTAGTCAACGGATGGTTTGGTTGATTGAACGAAATTTTGTGTTACTAGTTTGAATTAGCGCTTAATCATTGCCTTACTGCGCTTAATAGAAATACAGTATTCACGTCGTTTTTCTCTTCTATTCTTGTAGAAAATAATTAGGATGAGTAAAGCTCCAAACTTCCTGAAATTGATGTTCATTGTTCCGTTTCTCGTGTGTTGCTCAGAAAAGAAGAATCCCCAAATACACACATTCAAACCAAAAGTATTTACTGAAATGGAGGTAACAATTCCGGATGTTTACGAACCACTTTGTGATACGATTGAAACCGTTATTGATTCCACTGAATTTGGAAGAAAAGGAAGAACGAAACTGGAACTTCGACTGATCTTTACGGACACCAGTTCATTCCTGAATCTTAAGTTGTTTACAAAAAATGGTCGAAATGGACTTTGAAAGATACGATGAATGCATCCTGTTTTGTTCCCGTACTTTCACCTGTGTTTACTGATATGAACGGTGACGGTTGCAAAGATTTGTTGTTTCATTCTAGTGAGGCAGCCAGAGGAGCCAACACCATACAAACCCTCATTTTGTTTGATGCCAAACGAAATCAACTGAAACGAATACTTGGCGAACACCCGAATATGGAGTACAATCCGAAATTGAAATGCATTAACTCGTGGGGTTTTCATGCCGGATCCGTGACTTACTTCCTGCGTATTGAGCATGACAGCTTAGTTGAATTTGCGAATGTGGATCATTTCGACAAGCGTATTACAGTAAGCGTTTTAGATCAAAACGGGAAATGGAAGCAAATTAAAGATATTCCACAGAGCGGTTATCGTGGACAGAATTGTTTCCGAAATTATGATCCAGTGGAGTGGTAGTGCTGTTATCTTAAGTCTAAAACCGGAATAATTCTATCAAATCGAAAATCAATGATACTGCCTTCTACCGAACCGTTTTTTCCTTTTAGATCAGTTAATTTTAGTGAAGAAATATTCATCACAGCGATTCCTAAATCCAGGCTTTCTTCTGTTGCATAATAATTGTTGTAAATCTCATAGTGATATCCACCATTATCGAATTGAACTGAGTTCAGGTCCAATCCATCGTTTCCTTTTCCACCACCACGGAAATAATAGACATAAGTGAAAACGGGTATTGTATCATTCAAATCATCCACAATTTCCAATTCCACAGTTCCTTTTTTTACGCAGCGGTAAATCAGTTTATTTTCCAGCGTATCACGACTCAGCGAAATGTTTTTACCGCTTTTCAATTGAAATGAATACACATTTACTTCACTTGCTTTTTGCGTGAAAGAAACTCCAACAGTTAGCATGAAAATCATGCAGATCAGTGTTTTCATAGTTGTTGATTATTCTTGCGAAACAGGGATAAGTTGATTAGAACGAAAGCTCACCAGGCTGCCTTTTACACTTTCATTGAGGCCTTCGAACCCGAAGGTTTCACCGGTTGTTTTATCGACAATCATCAACAAGTTTACGGTGACATCTTCGGCAGCTATGTATTGTGAGGTAATCTGATAACGAAAACCGTCTTTCTCAAAATGAACTGAGTTTAGGTCTAACCCGAAGTTCTCCTTACCTCCACCGCGGAAGTAATAAGAATAATGGAACACTTCTATGTTATCGTTCAGGTCATCAATGATCTCTTCGACTGTTCCATTTTTCGAATTTCTGTAAATGAGCAGGTTATTAGTCTGGTCGTGTGTTAGAGAAATCGTTTCACCCGTTTTTGCTTTAAAGGAATAGATATTCACCTCTGTTTCTTGCTGAGAAAAAGAACAGGTTATCTTGAACAGAAATACGATGCACAATAGGACTTTCATCTATCCTGGAATTTGTTCCACCAATAAGTTGTTTCCAGCTTTGTCGTAATACGTACAGGTCATTTTTCCCAAATCAACAAACCATTTTTCTACTCCCGATTTAGCGCAATCGTTACAGAAAGTCATGTAATCTGTTCCACCGGATTGGTGATTTTTCAAGTCGGAAATGAATTGTTCTTTATTACTGCTTTCAGCAACGATGATTTCTGGATATTTCGCTTCTGATTTTGCTGTGAAATCATCCTTCCCGAAGTAAAGTGCATGTCCGTCGTGAACAAAGGTTTCGTAAGCTGCTACCTTCAATGCAATGAGATCCTGAATATATGCAGGGAAATCAGCGCCGCTTTTTACTTTGGAATGTGCGGCCTTTATTTGGTCGATTGTGAAACTCATAATCAAAAATAGAAATTTATCCCATCGAATGTAATGCAATTCGATTTCCTTCTGTGTCAAGAATGTGAGCCATGAATCCGTTTGGACCGATTGACGTTTTTCCCATTAACACTTTTCCACCTGCATCTTCTACTTTAGCAAGAGCTACAGACAAATCGGGTTGTGCATTTAGGTAAATGATTGATCCTTTCGTACTTGGTTCAAATCCTTCGCCTTGAACGATTCCTCCACCAACTTGTCCATTATTGGTCTCCGCAGGAAAAACACCGTATTTGTATTCCGGATGAGGCATTTCATGAATTTGCGTGGATAAGATCGTTTCATAAAATGTCTTTGCTCTTGAAAAATCCAATACAGGAATTTCGAACCAGTTCAATGCGTTTGCCATAAGTTGTGTTTAGAATGAAGTTTGAAGATAGTGAATAGTTTTTGGTTTCAAGTATGCGGATTTAATATCCTCCCCTGTCAGTTCGAGTTCCCGACCTTTAGTGTCGGGAGTATCGAGCCTGCCTTCATGCCGATGAGGCAGACAGGAACAAGGGGAGGATTAATTTCTAAAGATTCGTTCCACCGGAAACTTCGATGCGCTGTGCGTTTACCCAGCGTGCGTCTTCCGTACACAAGAATGCAACTACACTTCCAATGTCTTCTGGTAAACCAACTCTTCCCAGAGCAGTGTGTGAAGCAATCATTTTGTTTACTTCTGGATTGTCGCGAACAACGCCACCCTGAATATCGGTTTCAATGGCTCCTGGAGCAACAATGTTCGCTCTGATTTTTCTTCCACCCAATTCCTTTGCCAGATAAAGCGTGTACTTTTCCATGGCACCTTTCATCGCTGCGTAAGTTCCATAACCAGGATTTGCAAAGCGAGTCAATCCAGAAGAAATGTTTACGATTCCACCGTTTTCGTTGATGAACGGAAGTAATTTCTGCGTCAGGAAGTAAGGACCTTTGAAATGAACCATCAGCATTTCGTCGAACAGTTGTTCCGACAATTCAGCTAAACTTCCGTGATGAATGAATCCAGCATTATTGACCAGAAAATCGAAGTTTGGACTTCCTGTATTTTCCTTCAAATGCGAAGTTGCTTTTTCAACGAATGCCTCAAAAGAAGAAAGATCACTCACGTTCAATTGATAAGCTGCAGCTTTTTGTCCGAGTGCCTGAATTTCAGCAACTACTTTATCCGCTTCGGGTCTGTTGCTGTTGTAAGTTAGAATGACATCCAATCCTTTTTTCGCAAGGTTGATCGCCATATCCTTTCCCAGTCCACGACTTCCGCCGGTTACCAGTGCAATTTTTGTTTTTGACATATGATTACGTTTAAGTTCCCAAGAGAGGATATTTGAAGACCCTTGCTTCCCACTGATGCACAGATGTTGAACGAGCCTACCGGTCTCGTTGATATACATGGCGTCCGGTAGGCGCCACTTTATCAGTGCATCTGTGGGAGAGTTTACGCAACTCTCCTTGGACAACTGTTATTTATGTCACAAAGGTATGTGGGTGGTCCTGCTGAAAAATGGTGACAGTTACAGATTAAATGGTGAGCATTTCAGTTTTTTTCATCAAAACTTCTTCTCGGTACTGTTTTGGAGTTTGTCCGGTATACTGTTTAAAGAACTTGGTAAAGTTGGAGGGATCATAAGTTAAATGCTGGGCAATTGCTCCAATGGTCATTTTGTTTTCAGCGATCATACGCTTAGCAATTACCAGAATTTTCTCTTCGTAGAAAAAGCATGGATGTTTACCCGTGACGAGTTTTACCGTATTGGTCAAATGAGTTGGATGAATGAACATCAACCCTGCAAAATCGCGAATTTCGAACATCTTGAGTGCAGAACCATCCACAATCTCTGACAAATGTTTGTCGAGAAGCTGCAGGTAATCTTGCGTTATTTCATGCTGACGAGCGAGTATTTTTTGAGGGATCTTCATGCGAACACTAAGGTATGGAATTATTGTTTGAAACTGGATATCGAGAAATGTGATATTGAGATTGAATGAATCTGTATGTTGAGAGACTAGATATTGAGACTGGACGTTTGTCTTGCTTCTCAATGTCTAAAAGTCTAGTCTCACTTCAATTCCCCAATCTCTTCCAAAACAGATCCCAACTCCTCCGCTTTCTTTGTTCCGATCAACAACTTCTTACCCGTTTTCAGTTCCAGCTGCAAACCCATATTTCCCGAGATGTTATAGGCTTTTCCTGCGCCTGTCAAACTGTAGCGCAATCCCCAGCCACCATAATCGGTAAGTGGTGAATATTGTCGGATGTAAGCTTTTTGTATTTCGTCCCAACCCAAATATTTGGTCTTCCAGTGGAAAGGAAAGAGGCGAACGTTAATTCCCTCTTTTGTTATTTCAGTCGTTAGTTTGGTAGAAAGCAACATCGCCGTCAACAAAACCATTGCTCCCGAAACAAGAAGAATGCCCGTATTGCCGATCGGCTTATCTCCAAAGGGTTCACCGAGGATCACTTGCTGGATGACTCCATACACGAATAAACCATTAACAGCAAGGAGAATTACCCAGATCCACCATTGCGTAAAGCGTTGTTTTTCAAAGAAGAGAACAGGTGCATTCATGAGAAGAGTTTTGATATAGAAAGGTAGTGAAAAGTGAGGAGAAATTAGTGTGAATTGGTGATGTAATCAAAGATGGATTTTCTATTTACCCAAAGGAATTTTATTCTGAACCAATTCCTTAAGTGAAGCAGTGAAAGGTAATGCAGATGCATGACCACTTTTATAATTCGTTAGTTTTTTGAAATCCCAGTTCGAATCAGTGAACTCCTGAGGTAGTTCTGTATTTATTTTTGTCGTTAAATATAACTCCTGACCAGGTTCACCCGGATACTTCAAATCTATAAGCTCTTGTTTTGTGTTAATTACAAAGTTGTTTTGTTCTATCTCAAGCAAAATACCTGATGTTGTATCGCCTTTGGTATGAAGTAGCAGATATCTCGCATTTATGGTTTCGTGATTAAGAGTTAATGAACCTCTTGAGGAATTCATTCTGAAATTGTAAAGTCCAGTTGATTTTATCCATTCCAAATGCTCCGGTGATTTGTAGTAACCAACCAGAACATAAGTTTCATCTGCAAATATGCCTCTGTTTTTACCATATGTTTCGGGCAACAATTCATTAAAAATGTTGTCGTCTGTCGGTTTCTCCCTGTGAATATCAAACGTTCTGTAAGCATGTTTTTCTCGTTGTGAAGTGCGATTCGTGAAATGCTTTATCACTTCAGTAATGAACGATTTCAGATGTTCCGTTCCATCATTGGTTTTTGAAGGGCGCACAGGGAAAGCTCCCAGACCGGGAATAATTTCATGAAACCCCTGACGTTTCAATACTTCTGTTCCCGGATAAAGAACATATGCACCACCACTTCGACGGATAGCATCTTTGTAAGCATGCATTTTTAGTAGGTCTGCATTTTTGTAAAACCCTTTTCGGTTGTCTTCTTTTTCTTCCTCTAATTCTTTATCCTCCTCTTCCTCTGTTTTTACTTTATCAGAAAACAGATTTTCAACCTTATACTTTGCATCGAAATGGATATGTACAATTAATTCTTCTTTTTCTGCTTCCTCCTCTTTTAAATCTTTTGGCCAAAAGGATAAGGTATAGTCTGGTCTTAGGGTCGTTGTCCAGCTACCAGATGAAGGGTAAGTTTTTTTTCCTCTAAAAGAACGGTTATAATTAAATCTGATGTTCAATTTCCGATTGCCAAGGTCAAAGATGCCTTTCAAAGCTGTGTTTTTCCCTTGTTTGAGTTGTAGACTTAGTTTATCGTCTTTTGGAACAATCAGTTTGGAAAGCTCTTTAGCTTCTATTCTGAAATAAGATTGAAATAAATCAAGTAATTTGAAAAACAGCCAGTATTCGTATAAAGTAGCAATGTCTTTCTTTCCGCCATCATAAACATCGTCACCGCCTTCCCAGATTAATCTGGCTGCAAGATCAAACTGTAACCATCGGTTTAAGATTTCTCTGTAACCCGCTCTTCTTTGGAGCAACGGACTATTTAATTGTAAGGAGTTTGCTCGCCCCACCTCTTTAAAAAATGGTTGATTCAGATAATTGTCTAATTTCTGACTCAAGAGTTTTGCTTCAGCAGCCTGACTTCTGTATTTATTGTCTTTCAGAAACGCATCCTGACATTCATTCGTAAAATGCAGAAAACGCTCAAGCACATGTTTTATAAAACGGTTCTCATTGGTGTCGACCGTTTCTATTTTATAATCAGCTTCAATTTTCTGTGGCAAACTGTTAAGTCCAAGCCGGTTCAGGTAATCGTTCTTAACAGCAATTCGGTTTGAACCTGTGGTCATCTGGCGGATTGCAGACCGATTAACACGTTTCACTTTTTGAATCGGAATTTGCTCTGAAACAGTCGTCCATTTTACCGATGGATTTTTTATTACCTGTAAAACAGCATTCTCAAAATCTTCATTGTTAATGATAGAATTTACGAAACAGAAACGCTGATAAATGGTTTTAGGCTCGTTCTCGTAGTCGGTGGTAAAACTTTGAATAACCGGAGAATTAATCTGCATCAAAAGATCAGTACATTTCTCTGTAATGTCTTCCAGCATTGTCCGGTAATTCTCCCGATAGCTGTTATCTAAAGTTGAATCAAATTTGGTTGCAAGAACCTCCAGGTAAACAATTTCTTCTTTCTTCGAACTGATTTCAACGATTTTCAGTTCCAGCTTTCCAACATAAATGTTAGGGCAGATTCTTCCCCTGAATTTGTCTCTGGAGAGGTTTACTATATTATTGAATCTGCATGAAAGGGTATAATTCTCTGAATTCTCAAATTTAAACTCATAGAAGTTCCCTTCCAGAATCTGAAACCGGCTTTCATTCAATTCTCTCGCTCGTTCAGCAGAAAGCTCATAACATTCTGATTTTCCTTCAGGATAAATAATCAGCCGTGTATCGAAAGACTGAAGAGGTATTATTAATTCATTTAACGGCTCAGGCTTCTGCATAACTTGCAAATCCGTTATCCAGTGCATTTTTGAGCATGCGTTTCAACTTCTCAAAGGACAGAGGGTAAATTATTTCAGGGTCATAACCGTTATCCAGCAGTTTTGAAATGTCTAAGTTTTTTGAACAAAGTGTAAGCAACTCTGGAAGTACTTTTGTGAGTTTAGATCGGGAACCGTGCAGTTTTGGCAATAACTTTTGCATGATTGCAATATCAATGCATTGCTCATCGGAAATGGTTGGATCAATAACTTTTAATTTCTCCGAAAGAATCAGTATTTCTTTTGCAGAACGGTAGCCAAATTCTGCCCCAACCGTTGATAAATGTTCAAAGAAGTTTAATAGCTCTTTTTGAATTTTGTCGTTTTTACCAATGCTTTTATCTCTTGATAACCCAAGAAAACTCTCAGCCATATTGGCACCTTCTCCTTTAATGTTTTGCGAAGCAGTGTTGGTCTGCGTAAAGTAAGTTTTAAGATCATCTTTTTTCAGGCGGAACTCTATAACGTTTGCCCTGTCAAGTACTTTTGGGCTGAACATGTAAGTGGTCTCATCAATGTTTACCGTACCTATGATAAAAAGGTTTTCCGGCCAGCCAATTTCATTAGGAATATCTAATTCATCGGATTTCCTTGGTCCTCCGGAATACAATGAAATCGCTTGACCGCTTTCCATAATACTAAGAAAGTCTGCAAAATAACGTTCTACATGACTCAGGTTCATTTCATCCAAGATCAGAAAGAATGGATGGTCTTTATTTTGTTTTGCGCGAATGATTAGTTCAAGCACCCCATTATCAGGAAGTTCATATTTGTCTTCTTCCAGTCCGTTCGGGTAACCCAGAAGGGGCTCTCTGTTTGTCCAGTCGGCACCAACCGGCACAATGCGGTATTGACTTTCATCCAGACAAATCCACTCGGCAAAGGATTGCGCAATTTTGGTTTTTCCTGAACCCGTGAGGCCGGTAAGGATGACGAAAGGTTTGGTGAGGAGGGAGGAAGTGAAGCGAGTTAAATATTTTGATTCTTTATTGAAATTTAAGTTTGAACTGAGAATTTTGTTTTCGAAAGTTGAAACGCTAAATTCTAAGTGTTTCGATTTTTCGCTTATATTAAGTTGTCCACTTCCATATTTTTCATTTAGAAATTTAAGGAAGTTGTTTTTACCCAAAAGAGCCGAAGGTACTCCTTTTGCTGTAGCGAAATTGAATTTAACAAATTTTGAATTGTTCTTATCTGATATCAAATCATACTTTATTTGAATCTGTGTGTTTATTGGAGAATTATCAAGTTTAAATATTCTGCCATTGAAAAAAGTTTGATCTATAAAATCCAAATAACTATATGTAACTAAACCGTCATAGGATTTCAAAAAATTATCTGATTCATAGAACCAATCTATGAATTCCTCGATAATTTTATTTTTATGTTTATCCGAAACCGGAATCAGAGATAATTTTTTTAAAGGAAACTCTTCACCAATATTCTCTTCAGCGAACCGGCTTTGAACTCCAAGATCTCTAACCGCAGCAAGAACTGCTATTCCATCTTTACTATTAATTGATCGAAAGGATTGATTCGGTGCTGATTTTGTTTCAGGACCAATATTCGCCACATCTTTTAATTCAGGGTAATTATAGAAATCATTCTTGGTAAGTGTTTTGGGGAACAATTCTAAAATTTCAATATCTAAAGAGAAATGTGTTTTATCTTCTGGAATTGGTTTAGAGGTAATTTTACCAATTGCCCTCAGGCCATTTACATAGTCAATTACTTTTTTGCCGTCGTCTCCGCTGATTACAAATAGAATATGGTCTCCAACCTTAACTTTATCTCTGTGCCATGATAACTTGGGGATGTTTATGTTCGATTCTCCGTTAAGAATTTTTTGAATAGTTTCTTGGTTGTTGGTTCGTATTGAATAAAAATTCATAGTGGGTTAATTAAAGTCAGAAAGCAAATATGGCTAAATAATCTGATTTTATTAATCACCTATAAAATCCTCATAACTATTTAATTTAGCCTTATCAATTCTATAGTTGCCGTTTCCATCATTGAAGATGATAACACTGTCAAAACCAAGTTCATTCATTTTTTGAATTGTTGCTAATTCTCCTTCAGGAAGTTGAAAAACTCTTCTTAATAACCAATCTGACAAAGCTTTGTTAGGATTTGTCATCAATGCTTTAGAGTTTTCTTGATAAACTTTTGCTGAAAAAACTTCTCCAGTAGGTATTTGTAAATTAAAAGGTTCGTCCCTTCTTGGAAAAAAAGCTGGAAAGAATTTGTGTATTTCAATTGGAATAGGAATATAGACCTCTCCGAAGTCTCTTTTTCGCCCACCAGCATTCCATTGATTTAATCCACTTTTCTCAAAAACAAATTTTTGGTGGTCTCTTATTCCATAAAGTGGAAGAACGACATAATTAATACCCCTTATTAATTTATCCTTTGCAGGTTTTAAGCTTTGATCTTCAAATAAATTTAAGAGAAGATCATACGGATTTTCTATTATTTCTACTGGAAGCCGATAAACATTATGGGGGATAAAGAATTTTCTGAAAAGTGTGCTTTTTGAATAGTTAAAACTATAAAAATTCTTCCCGTCTTCGAATTGTAAACTTGCATTATTGCTTCGAACTGCATGTATGTTTTCGATATCTATTTTTTCATAATCAGTTTCGTAAAGAAGAAGTTCGTTTTCTTTCCTTGCCACTATATGATATAAAGAATTCTCCAACCCGTATAAACGATTTGCCAACTCTATTCTCTCGTTTCTAAACTCTGCTAGTTTTAAAGCCAGATCAACTCCCTGAAATCCAGAAAGAATTCGTGATAATGAATTAAATTCTGCTACCTTTTCAGTACTACTATTCCCTAAACATGTAAAGGTTTTCAATCCAATACCCAAGGAATTGTAATTTGCATCAAAAGCAGTATCTGAGCGCGATAAGTTATCTGCTCCAAAACTTCTGCAGAAAATATTTTCAGCAACTCTATAATTAAGAAATGGAATAGCACTTTCACTAAATAAACCCGAAAGCTTGGAAACGGCAGAAAGCAATTTCAAATACTCTCCATTTCTTTCAAGATCTATTTCTGCGAAGCTTTTCATAACACTTTTACTATTTCCATCCCTATCCTCTCAATTAACGTCGTCGTAACTGAATTTCCAGCCTGCATATAAAGTTTGCTGTTAGCTACATTCGGAAGAACATATTTATCTACCGGATAACCCTGAAATGCAAAACATTCTTTTGGAGTAAGTTTTCTGATGCCAAAATCATCTTTGATCAATGGAACATTATGGCCACCTGCACCCATATTTGCGGTTAGAGTAGGACATACATTACTTTTATTTTCACGCACATAAATTCTTCTCCATTGATAAACAGTATCTTTTTTAGTAATTGTCTTTTCTAATTCCGGATAGTACATGTGATTTGGTTGATAATAATATTTATCATCTTGTCTGCCCTGTTCTAAAATGTCATGAATTGTTCGTGTCAGTTTTATTTCTTCTGGAAATTTGAAGTTTTTGTAATCTGGAACTTGTTCCGGATCAAATGCGACGATAAAAATACGTTCACGGTTTTGAGGAACATTAGCATGGGTCATTGAATTAAGCACTTTGTAAAAAGCTTTATAACCAAGCTTTTCTTCTAAAATTTCTAGGATAACCTGGAAAGTTTTTCCCTCGTCATGAGTTAGTAAATTCTTTACATTTTCCAAAAAAACAACCTTTGGTCTATGCTTTTCAATGATCTGCTCAATATCAAAAAACAACGTACCCCGGGTATCAGAAAATCCTTTTCTATGACCAGCAATTGAAAACGCCTGACATGGGAATCCCGCACATAGAATATCAAAGTTTTCGGGAATATAATTTTTAACGCGTTCTTGAGTGATATCACCAAATGGACGCTCACCGAAATTGGCTCTGTAAGTTTTTTGGGCATCAATATTCCATTCGCTGGAATAGATACATTCACCTCCAAGATTTTGAAGGGCCAATCTAAAGCCGCCAATTCCTGCGAATAAATCGATGAACTCGAAATCTGGTGTTTCTACGGATGGAAATGGAATTTCATCTTTAGTAAATAGAGCATATTGCAAAGCATCTTCAGCAACTTGATCCGTTACCTCATGTTCAGGAAATTTATATGACAATATCTCTTTGGCAAATTCAACAGCTTCGTCTTTGTAAAAATTAGAAACGGTATTATTACCGTTATGAAGATAATGAGTTAGAATTGCTTCTTTATCGTCTTCCGGTTCTACGAAACGAACTTTAAACTGTTTGTCTTCGAAAGACTCCAATAATACTTTTTCTGAAAAATTCATTTTTAAATTTCTGATTTCGCTTTCAATCTGAAGAACACAAGATAATAAGTTTTTTTCTACTTCCTTGCTCCAAAATCGCAGGACAGTCCATCCATCTTTTTTCAAATTTTGATTGACGTCAATATCCCGCTGTATGTTCTTTTCTATTTTAGGCAGCCAATATTCTTGATTGCTTCCGACTCTTTTTTTTTGAATTTCCCAATCTTTTCCGTGCCAGAACTCCCCGTCAACAAAAATAGCAAGTTTTATCTTCTTGAAGGTTAAATCCGGTTTACCGTAAACCGTGGAATCGTTTTTTCTGTATCTATGTCCCCTAGCAAACAAAAATTTAGACAGAATAGTTTCTGGTTTTGTGCCAGAGGACTTATTACCCTGCATATTTTTTCTTCGTTGCTCTTTAGTGAGATTGTCCATCGCACTACTAAAGTTAATGCTTTTAAAACTATCCGCATAGCTTTCGCCTACGTCTTCCAGACAGGTTTTTAGAAGTTCTGTTTTTTCTGTGAAAGTGAGCACTTGCTTTGTTTTATAGGCAAAGATGCAATGAGTAGTTCGTAAAGGATTTACGTGTATAGATTTCTCCTTTTCCTTTACATATGTCATGAACGTGTAAAGATTTCTCGTTTTTCTGTACATGAAACAATAACGTGTAAAGATTTCTCGATTTTCTTTACATGAAATGAAAACGTGATAAGGAAAGGCCGAATTCTATATATGAGTAGAATGTCCTCCCCCCTTAATCCCCCCTGTCTGACTGCAAACAGGCAGGCTCCGAAGGGGGAGACTTAAATCCTCTTCCAAGGAAACAATCCTCTTTTATGTTCGTGTCTTCCTTCTTTGCGGTCAATTAAGAATCTCTCCCAACCTTTCAAACGCCTGATCCATATTCATCACGTTGCTGTACAACATGCGCAATCTGTCGTTTTTCTCGCTCATTTTACAGTCGCGTGGGTTGCTTTGAACGTAGCGCAGCACTTGAGTAAACATAGGCGAATCGTAGTATTTGCTTTGCGAGTTGGCAACAAAATAACCGATCATGGAACCTTGTTTGATCACCAGTTTCTCGAAACCAATTTCCTGGGCAAGCCAGCGCAGTTCAAAGGAACGGAGAAGTTCTTTGACCACACGCGGCAATGGACCAAACCGGTCGATCAGCTGTTTTTTGTAGTTTTCAATTTCTTCTTTGGTACTCAAACCGTCCAAATCCTGATAAATGCTCAAACGCTCTGAAATGTTGTTGATGTAATCTTCCGTAATGCGCAGCTCGAAGTCGGTTTCAAGGACGCAGTCTTTCACGAAATGTGCACCCATGGTTTCGGTGTTTCTATCGTCGTAGAGGTCTTTGAATTCTTCTTCTTTCAACTCGTCCATTGCTTCGTTGAGGATCTTTTGATACATCTCAAAACCAATCTCGGAAATGAATCCGCTTTGTTCTCCGCCCAGCAGGTTTCCTGCTCCGCGAATGTCAAGATCTTTCATGGCAATGTTGAATCCTGAGCCCAGATCGGAGAATTGAACCAATGCTTCCAAACGCTTTCGGGCTTCTGATGTCAATAGACTTATTGGTTGTGAAATGAGGTAACAGAATCCTTTTTTGTTGCTTCGACCAACGCGACCACGCAGCTGGTGCAGATCGCTCAAACCGAACATGTGCGCATCGTTGATGATGATGGTATTCGCATTCGAGATATCAATTCCGGATTCAATGATGGTGGTTGCAATCAGAACGTCGTATTCGCCTTGGATGAAATCCATCATCACTTTCTCCAGCTGCTTTCCGTCCATTTGTCCATGACCGATGGCCACGCGAACTCCCGGACATAAACGCGAGATCATTCCGGCAATTTCCTTGATGTTCGCCAATCTGTTATTCACAAAATAAACTTGTCCGCCACGGCTTACTTCGTATGAAATGGCATCGCGGATATTTTCTTCATTGAAAGTGATCACTTCTGTAAGAACCGGTTGACGGTTGGGGGGCGGTGTATTGATAATACTCAAATCGCGCGCACCCATCAGCGAGAACTGAAGGGTTCTTGGAATCGGGGTTGCAGTCAACGTCAGTGTATCTACGGTTGTTTTTAGTGTCTTCAGTTTGTCTTTTACCGCCACACCGAACTTTTGTTCTTCGTCGATAATGATCAATCCGAGGTCTTTGAATTTCACCTTGTCGCTTACAATTTTGTGCGTTCCAACCAAAATGTCAATCTCCCCGCTTTCCACTTTTTTCAACGTTGCAGTAATATCCTTTGCAGATTTAAAACGGTTGATGTAATCAACATTCGCAGGGAAGTTTTTGAATCGTTCCTTGAAACTCCGCGCGTGTTGATGACTCAAAATGGTTGTTGGAACCAAAACCGCAACTTGTTTACTGTCGGCAACAGCTTTGAACGCGGCGCGCATGGCAATTTCCGTTTTCCCGAAGCCCACATCACCACAAACCAAACGGTCCATCGGCGTGTCTTTCTCCATGTCTTCTTTTACTGCCTGGGTTGCTTTCAGCTGATCCGGCGTGTCTTCATACATGAACGATGCTTCGAGTTCGTTTTGTAAATACGTATCTGGTGAAAAGGCAAATCCGGGCTGCGTTTTTCGCTTGGCGTACAATTGAATTAAATCGAAAGCCAGTTCCTTGATGCGTTTCTTGGTCTTCTGTTTCAACGTTGCCCAAGCCTGAGTTCCGAGCTTGTTCATTTTTGGTGCTGCACCATCTTTTCCGGTAAACTTCGAAATGCGGTGAAGCGAGTGAATGCTCACGTAAAGTACATCGCCGTCCTTGTAAACCAAGCGAATGGCTTCCTGCGGTTTTCCGTTCACATCAATGGTTTGCAATCCGGAGAATTGTCCAACGCCATGATCGATATGCGTTACGTAATCGCCTTTTTGAAGGTTGTAGATTTCTTTTAAAGTCAAGGCTTGTTTTGCCTGACGGAACCCTTCCTTCAACTTGAAACGGTGATAACGCTCGAAGATCTGATGATCTGTATAACAAACCAGTTTCAGGCTCGGAAGAATGAATCCTTCGTGCAATGAAATATTCATTGGTTGAAATTCTACCTCGGCACCAATGTCTTCAAAGATCTGGTACAATCGCTCAATTTGCTTGGGTTGATTAGAGAAGATAAGGTTTGTTGCTCCGGCAGTTTTTCGGGCAATCAGATCGTCTTTCAGCAAATCGAAATCTTTGTTGAACGTGGGTTGATGCTGGGTCTCGAACGTAACTGCTTCGTTTGCCTTGAAATGGTATTCGGGACCAAATTCTACTATAGAATGTGGCTGAATCTGTGCTTTCCAGTCGGATGGATGCATGTATAATTCACCAGGCAAACTGTGTTTTATGGTATTCTTTGGTAGACCATCATAGACCTTAATTGCCTTTTCGTAGTCTTTTTCCAATGCTGCTTTCACCAAGTCGTTCGAAGCGAGCCAAAGGGTAGTTTGCTTACCAATGAATTCCAGAAAAGTTCCGTTTCCGTTCAACACCAATTGCTGCTGTACATTCGGAATAATGGAAAAGTGCGTATGTGTAGAAATGGAAAGCTGTGAAACCGGATCGAAGGTTCTGATGGAATCTACTTCGTCACCAAAAA
>CAMLET010000005.1 GCA_946479125.1 uncultured Flavobacteriales bacterium | reverse complement strand
GAGCTTAGCCCATTTTCCTAAGTAATTAGATGCAATGGCGTCAACACTGTCCCACCAATTATTTGTGCTTAACATCCATCTCAAATGCTCAGCATCTTCTACTGAGTAATACTTTTTCGGCCAGGAATTGAGCCAGTCGATAGCTACATAATGATAATCGCGCTCTTTCTTTTCAAAAAGAGCGCGAATAATGTTCCATCTTTCGTTTCTGTCGTCAAGATCTTTTAGTGCGTCGACCCAGGATTTTTGGGCTGTTCGACGAACTTCAGTGCGCATTCCAATGTACTCAAAGTTGTCTTTCATGTAAGCCTTTGCAGTTTTAGCACGTTGGGCGTTTCTGCATGGCTCAAACAAACTTTCAAGTTGTGAAATGGCGTCTTGAATCATTTATTTCGGAAACTGATTAATTTGAAATACCGGTTTCAAGTCGCTTGAAGCGTTGAAAGTTGAATCCAGGTTTCTCAAAATTCCATCGCTCAAGCTGTACACCAAAGCATGAATTTCTGGTGTGCTTCCATTCTGCCATTCTTCCTGAATGAATGAAATCTTCGCCATATTTCTTGCTTGCTCAACAGCGTTCAATTCCACCAAACGATTGGTACGTTCTGTTTCATCGGCAATTGCGTCAAGTTCAGCAGCGTGCTTAATGTAAACATTCTTAATGCTTACCAACCAGTTATCCAGGAATCCGAAGCTATTGTTACTCATTGCTGCTGCAACACCACCACATCCGTAATGACCTACGATCAAAATGTGACGTACTTTCAGGTATTTCACTGCGTAATAAACAACACTTAGCAAGTTAATATCTGAGTTGATTACTTGGTTTGCAATGTTGCGTTGTACGAAAATACTTCCCGGAGGAAGGTTTACGATTTCATTTGCTGGTACTCGGCTATCAGAACAGCCAATCCATAAATATTCGGGACTTTGTCCTTTTGCCAGGTTGTCAAAAAATGTTGGGTCTTTTGCTAATGTGTCTTCAACCCACTGTTTGTTTCCTTCAAAAATCTCTTTCATATTGTTTTTTTCGGTGATAATATTTCTATTTCTATATTCTTGTCATTTGCGCGTATAATGAAATCATCAATAGATTCCGTTATGTCGTACGCAAGATACTTAACATCTCTTTGATCAATGATCACTTTCACATTATTTGGAATGTTCGTCAACGTTTTTAATAACGAAGCCTTATTCAAAAATGTCATGTGCTCGGTCAATCGAATGGTATAAACTTTATCATTCACATGCATGTAATGAGATAGCTTAAAATTGTGGTACAAAATAACAAGGAAGGACACAATTAAACCAGATAATATTCCAATTAATAAATCTGTACATAAGATACAGATGATTGTTGCTAAAAATGGAATGAATTGTAGCCAACCTTCTTTGTACACCTTTTTAAACAAACTTGGTTTTGCCAGTTTAAATCCAACTTGTATCAAGATTGCCGCTAAAGAAGCGTAAGGAATGAATCCAAAAAGACTTGGAAGGAGTAGCACCGCCAAGGCGATAAAAACTCCATGGGAAATGGCCGCCAGCTTATTTGTTCCACCAGAATTAATATTGGCTGAAGTTCTAACTACCACTTGTGTAACTGGAAGTCCACCAATTAATCCCGAAAGAATGTTTCCAGTTCCTTGAGCGATTAATTCTCTATTTCCTGGAGTAACCCTTTTCTTCGGATCCAGTTTATCTGAAGCTTCAACACTAAGTAAGGTTTCCAAACTTGCTACTATTGCAATGATGATTGCAACGATGTAGACCTCCTTGTTTGTTGCCAGTTGCGAGAAATCAGGGAAAGTGAAAAACTCCTTCATCGGTTTGCCTGCAATTCCTAAATCCACTCGGTGTTGTAGATCGATAGCCCAAGTAGTTCCTTCTAGTCCTAGTGTTATCAAAATTCCGATTAACACTACAATTAATGGTCCTGGAACGAATTTTAGAAAGGTGCGTTGAATTAATTTTCGTTCCCACAGGATGAGAAGAAAAAGCGAAAAAGCACAAATAATGACTGCGCTCGGGGTGATGAACTTCAAACTGTGATAGAGTTCTGTAAACGTGTTTTCTCCATCGGCCTGCAAAAACGATTCATCACCTTCGTAGTCCTTATCATAACCCAACGCGTGTGGCCATTGTTTGAAAATGATCAATAAACCAATTGCGGCAAGCATTCCTTTCACCACAACATTTGGGAAGTAGAAGGATAAATACCCGGCTTTTACAAGTCCAAAAATGATTTGAATTACTCCCGCAATCACAACCGCACAAAGGAAAACCTCAAATGAACCTAAATCTTTAATCGAGTCGGCAACAATGGTTGCCAATCCAGCAGCTGGACCAGAAACACCAATTGCGGAACCTGAAATAAGTCCAACTACCAATCCACCAATTACTCCGGCAATCAAACCAGAAAACGGATTTGCTTCAGATGCCAGGGCAATTCCAAGGCACAGCGGTACGGCTACTAAAAATACTACAAGACCAGCCGGGATGTCTTGCTTCCAAGTTTTAAAAATTTCTCTCATGAATAAAATGATAACGTATAACCTAAATTCTAGCTAAGTACGTTTGTCATTTCGGGAGGATTGTCGAGTGGTATTCTGTCTTGACCAATAGGTTTTACGGCAGAGTTGTTAAACCCGGTTTTGTCAAGAAGGTGAATGGAAAAATGAAAGTTTGAACTGCAGATTCCTTCTTCCAAATGAAGTTCTTCTTCCAGAAGGTTTACGGCGCGTTTACTGCTTTTGTTTGAGTCTGAATCAGAATCGGTGTCAGAATCATCTTCATCTGATGCGAATTCAATCTTCTCTTTTTGCCAACTATATGTCCATACCAAGTTCCCGACCAAATTACTAGCCAATGCAAGGAAACAAATAAGGGAATATGTTCGCAAATATTTTAACACGGTGTAAATATACATACAAGGCTAGATTTGCCTCATCCATTCGTCAACTTTTTTGTTAAAAAATACTGATGATGTACTGTTATTGTTGACTCCAACTGCGATCAAAGTATTCTTGATAATCGAAATTTACCCTTATCAGGGTATGAGTTAATAACAATGTTCAACAAAGTAGTAGTTGATGGTTATCAATGTGTAACTGACATTTGGAATTTAATTGGAAACGTGTATTTTAGCCGTTCTTAATCAGGTTGACAGCGTATGCTAAAGGAAGAATTGAGAGATATTTATAAAGAGAAGCGTAGAACCTTGCCTCCTGGTGAGTTAGAGCGCTTATCTGAAACAATTGTTGAGCAAACATTGACTCACTTTCAGTTGAGTGGTAAGATCATTTCCTTGTTTCTTCCAATCGAGCGTCATAAAGAAATCAATACTTATTTGCTTTGGGAACGCGCCTCCAATTTGGGTGCAACCATAGCTGTTCCGAAAACGAATTTTGACACGTTGGAAATGCGTCATTATCTGTTTGAACAAACCGATCAATTGGAATTGAATGAGAAAGGAATTCCAGAACCCAAAAAGGGGAAAGTAATTGCTGCAGATAGATTCGAGATCGTTTTTGTTCCCTTACTTGCCGTTGATAAAAGTGGAAATAGAGTAGGCTACGGAAAAGGATTCTATGATAGATTTTTGCGTAAGTGTTCTCCATCTTGTCAGTTTATCGGTTTGCATTTCTTTAATCTCGAAGATAAGATCGAGGACGTGCTTCCAACTGATGTAAAATTGAATGCGGTTGTAACTCCTACTTCCATTTATCGTTTCGATTGATTTAAACACATAGTCACATAGTTATTTCACATAGAGCACATAATTAATTGAGTTGTGTGTTAGTTGAGATTTCACAAAGAGAACTATGTTTTCTATGTTTTGCTATGTATCTATGTGTTTCAGAAAAAGATACGCATTGCTCTCTAATTTACACTTTGAAACTATTTGGTACGATTTTACGTTTAAGAATTCGCATGAAATCTGTTGGATTGATTTTGCTACTTTGCCTGTTTGCAGGACTCACACCTCCGGAAAAAACGGAACGTGTTGCCTTTGGCGTACGCATTGGTTTGGTAGCGAACGGACAGATGGTGAATTACATTGCAATCAAATACAACGCTACCGGAACGATTAAGGAACAACGCTTTTATACAAGGGATGAATTTATCCATGTGCTCAGCGGCGATTGGCCAACTCCGTACAATCCAACAATGACTAACTTGTTCGAAGAAAACAAGATCGAAGGTGGCGTAATCTTCAAGCAAGAATTCATGAAGAAGTATACGCATTGTGCTGCTTTCGACAGTTTATGGAAAATACGTTATGCCGATTATCCTGCACGTGGTGGACCAAATGAACGTGGTTGGAGCGTAGGAATTTATAGCCCTTCGTTGAAACAGACCAAGTATCTGGCGGAACGCTACAATATTTCGTATCTGGATAACGATTATGTTATGGATACGAATTTTTGGCATTTGCTGCGTGATGTAACAGATTCGGTTTGGATAAAGGAATATAAAAGTTTGAAATGATTGCGATTGAATTTTGTTGAAAAACTGTAGGGGCGACTCGCGAGTCGCCCCTACATAACATACCGCTCCAATTAATTTTTGAAAAATATATACGCATTCAACGACGTTGCAATCAGCATCCAAATCAAATAAGGCGCCAGCCAAAATGATCTATTCTGTAATCTCGACCAATACCTGTAGAACATAATCATGATGAGGATCGTCAGAGCGCTAATGATTATCAAACCAAAGGCAATTTGATGCGAATAAAAGAAAATGGGATTCCATAATACGTTGAGAACCCATTGAAGGGCGAACATTATATAAAAGCCGCGTGAATTGATCAATTTTGATCCGTAAGCCATGTAAATCGCAAAACAAATCATAATGGTTGTCCATGCGAATCCAAAGACCCAGCCAGGAGGCGTCCATGGAGCCTTATTCAAATTTGCATACCAGTCCGAAGGAACACCTTGAGATGTATAGTAACTCCCAACTGCCAGAGCTGCAAAGTTAAGGACGAGAAAAAAGATTATTCGGTAAACCATTTGACTTGAATTGTATTTCCTTATTTAGAATAATTGATGTCAGTTAAGTTAGGAATAATAGAAAAGGCATGATGTTAATAGTTTCTAAGAAAAGTTGCATGATTCACGGGTTAGTTATGGTTTGGTTGGTACTGTTTTTTTAGTTTTAAACTTCGGGAAGACTTAATACAGCATCGATGTCAGGGATTTCCCTAAAACCCGGTTTTCCCAAATTCCCGAAATTCAGAAGTGCACTAATTCATATGGAAAATGGATTCAAACAAAAAAACCACCTGTTTTCACAGATGGTTTTGAATATGTGTAAGGGGATGAATAATTATTCACCCTACTAATTTTAAAACTAAGCGCGTTTCAATTCTTTCAATGTGCTGAAGAATACCAATCCGTATCCTGTAGCCAACATAGCGTGGAACGGAACCATTCCGAAGTCCATGTAAATTGCTCTGTTGATTGCGGTGAAACCGAAAACTACCATCAGAATTCCTTCTCCGATCGTGATCAAAGAAATACTCTTTTTGTCGTATTTATTTCCTTTGAATTCTTTTTTGCTGTTTACGTTGAATTTAGGAGTTCTTACAAACGAAGATTTAATTCCTAAATAACCTTCTAGTACAGCAACAGTGTTACTCAAAGATAATCCTAGAGAAACTACCAGGAATTGGAAGAAACGACCAACAAATCGGAAGAAAGATGTAAATGTATTGCTTGTTTTGTCGCGGTAAGCCAACCAATAGTAATACATTAAGAAAACAGTACTTGAGATAAATACCGAACCAAATTTAATGACGTAGTTCAGATCAGAGAAGCTGTCTTTGATATGAAGAACCGCTAAGCTCATCAACGACATGATCAGGATGAATACGAAAACAGAAGAATTGAAAAGGTGAGACATTCCGTGAACACGGTCGCTCAATTTCACTCCTTTAAACGTTAAGATTGTTTTCCACATTTTCACGAAACACTCAGCTCCACCTTTCATCCAACGGTGCTGTTGTGCTTTCAATGCCGACATTGTAATTGGTAATTCAGCAGGAGCAACGATATTTTCCATGTATTTGAATTTCCATCCACGTAATTGTGCACGGTAGCTCAAATCCAAATCTTCTGTCAAGGTATCGTGTTCCCAACCACCAGCACTTTCAATACACTTTTTGCGCCATACACCACCAGTTCCGTTGAAATTGATAAAGTGTCCTGCTGCATTTCTACCACCTTGTTCAGCGGCAAAGTGACCATTCAAACCAAAAGCCTGAAGTTCTGTAAGCAATGAGTATTTTTTGTTTAAGTGTCCCCAACGTGTTTGTACCACTCCAATATCATCTGAATCGAAGTTAGGCATTACTCGTTTCAACCAATCTGGTTCAGGAACGAAATCGGCATCAAAAATGGCAATGTAATCACCTTTCACCTGATCCATCGCTGAGTCAAGTGCTCCAGCTTTATAGCCAGTTCGGTCAACACGGTGAATATGTGTAATTTGAATTCCGCGAGCTGCAACTTCAGCTACTTTAGCCGCGATAATGTCTTTTGTTTCGTCAGTTGAATCATCCAAAACCTGAATGTCGAATTTATCTCTTGGATAATCGAATGCTGCACAAGCTTCAATGATTCGTTCAGCAACATATTCCTCATTATACATTGGCAACTGAACAGTTACTCTATGTGCGTTTTCCGGGTCAAATGGAATTTCTGGTTTAGTTGCAACTTTCTTTCTGTTTCTTGCATAGGCAATAGAAAGCGAAAGTTGAAGGATAGAGTAGAAGAATACTAAAACCAAACAAATACCGTAGATCACCAAAATGATTTTTGCTACAAGGTGCGACCAGTAATGTTCTTTTTCGCCGGAATTTCCCCAGTTAAATAACCATGTTACTTTGGTTGAAGAACGGAATGGATTCTTTTCATCCATTTTGTACTCCGACTTATGGTCAGTGTCAATTTTTACAACAAACGTTTCTTCCTTGTAGTTTTTATCAGCAACCGACAAGTTGAATTTTACCGTGTCAACAGCTTCTAACTTTACATCTTTGAAAAAGAATTTACCATCAGAATCGGTAGTAGTAAGGTATTTCTTACCTGTTTTTTGATTCACCAACTGAACAGGAACATCAGATAATGCACCTTCTGTTCTTGAATCGCGGTAAAAACCAGAAACATCACGTTTCATTTGTGCCATTGAAGTCAATGAAATCAACGCAGCGACTAAAACAAGAAGCGGTCTTGTCATGTAAAATGTGTTTTTAGTGTGTGCTCCAAAAATATTGGAAACCGCAAAAGTAATTAAAATTAAAATGGAGAATTGAAAATGTAAAATTGAAAAGAGGTCAATCTCACTAATTCACGAATTCTTTACTTCTCAATTTTCAATTTTGGAATTCTCAATTAATAACTTTCAGTTCTTTTCCAACTTTGATGAACGCTGCAATTGCTTTGTCCAAATCGGCGATAGAATGTGCTGCAGAAATTTGAGTTCTGATACGAGCTGCACCTTTTGCTACAACAGGGTAGAAGAATCCGATGGCGTAAACACCTTCTTGTAATAATTTATCTGCGAACTGTTGAGACAACGCTGCATCGTACAACATGATTGGAACGATAGGAGAATCTCCTGGTTTGATATCAAAACCAGCTGCAATAATTCTGTCCTTGAAGTATTTTGTATTTGATTCTAGTTTATCTCGTAATTCCGTTGAGCTTCCTAAAATATCGAATACTTTGTTTGCTGCACCAACGATAGAAGGAGCCAAAGAGTTAGAGAATAAGTACGGACGAGAACGTTGACGCAACAATTCAATCACTTCTTTTTTTCCGGTTGTATAACCACCCATTGCTCCACCAAGCGCTTTTCCTAAAGTTCCTGTAACAATGTCAACGCGATCCATACAGTTATGGTATTCAGGAACTCCGCGACCAGTCTTTCCAATGAAACCGGCACTGTGACATTCATCTGTCATAACCAATGCATCATATTTATCAGCTAAATCACAGATTTCGTTCATGCGAGCGATATCTCCATCCATAGAGAAAACACCGTCTGTAACAATAATTCTGTGACGTTGAGCTTGCGCTTTAATCAATTGTGCTTCCAAATCAGCCATGTCGCTATGTTTGTAACGGTAGCGAGCGGCTTTACACAAACGAATTCCATCAATGATAGAAGCGTGATTCAATTCGTCAGAAATAATCGCATCTTCTTCGCCAAAAAGTGGTTCAAAAACACCGCCGTTTGCATCGAAAGCTGCTGCATAAAGAATCGTATCTTCCGTTCCGTAGAACTTAGCGATTTTCGCTTCCAACTCCTTATGAATATCTTGTGTACCACAAATAAAACGAACAGATGACATTCCGAAACCGTGCGTATCCAAAGCATCTTTTGCGGCTTGAATAACTTCAGGGTGCGAAGAAAGTCCCAAGTAATTGTTGGCACACATAATCACCACTTCATCACCTGAACTAACATTTACACGCGCTCCTTGCGGAGTTGTAATGATGCGCTCACGCTTAAAAATTCCTCCTTCTTGTATCGCTTTTAGTTCACCAGAAAGGTGCTCTTTTATTTTTCCGTACATAACTTCGTGTTTAGTGGGACAAAGATAATTTTAATTGAGAATTGAAAATGGAAAATTAAAAAGAGAAGTAAGCGCCAGTAATGATCAATTATTAATTATCAAGATAGCTTTGGGTTTTGGAGTCGGACTTGATAATTAAATCATTTATAATTGATAATTATTGTTCGACCCACACCTTCGCACCTTCTGAGCAATTCGTGCAAATATCTATTTGATTTCTATCCGTCAGAACGGCCTTACGGAAACCAACGTATTCTTCACTTTTCCAGATTTGGTTGAAAGATTGTGTTTTCAAAGAACCCAATGGATGTTCAGCATCTTTATCAAAACAGCACGGAACAACTTGTCCATCGAAAGTAATAACGCTTGAACTCCACATGCGCCAACAGTGATTTCCACCAACGAATTTTACGCGGTAGGTTCCATCTTTTTGTTTGATGTAACGCGAATATTCTTCGTTTTCAGGAATCAGTTCATTTCCGTTTTCGTAATTGTAAACCTGGGCAGTTTTGAAACGAACCTCGTCTATTCCAATTTCGTCTGCTAATTGCTGGACTTCTTCAATTTGATGTTCGTTCGCTTTCACCACCAAAAACTGAAAAATGAGGTAAGGCGTCTTACTTTTCAATTCCTCTTTCGCTTTTGTTAGCGCTTTTGAACCGTCGATCACTTTTTGTAAAGTACCGTTCACTCTATACGATTCATAGGTTTCCTGAGTCAAGCCATCAATTGAAATAATCAATCGATCTAAACCTGACGCAACAATTTCCTTCGCTTTTTTATCGTCGATGAAATGCGCATTGGTTGATGTAGCCGTATAAATCCGTTTTTGCTTGGCGCTTTTCACGATTTCAAGAAACTGCGGATGCAAAAAGGGTTCACCCTGAAAATAATAGTTGATGTAAAAAACAGTCGGTGCCAATTGGTTTAACCAAAGTTGGTGTTCTGCTAAATCCAATTTTCCGGTAGGTCGGGTAAAGATCTTTAAACCGCTGGGACAAGCCGGACAACCTAAATTACATGCTGTAGTTGGTTCAATGCTTAAGGAAAATGGTTTCCCAAAAGTTAACGCTCGTTTGGTGATTCTGGAATAATAGAAACTGAATTTCAGCGCAGCCAAATTGAAGAAACGACGAACAGTGAGATGTCTCAAAATGTTCCAATTATCTTTTCTACGGGCGCTTTGCATGGTACTAACGAAAGTAAGAAGAATCGTAATACAACGGAAGGAGGAAAGAGGAAAGTTGATGAATCCGTTCAGATCTTCTCGTCATTCCGTTTTCCGCTTCAGACTTTCCTCTTATTTTTACAGTAACTTTTTGAGCACGTTTTGGTCTAAATAGTAACACCCCAAACTATGAAACACTTTTTACTCGCGTTGAGCGCGGTTATTATTTCCATTTCAATCCATGCTCAAAAAATACAGGTTGTTGATCTGGAAACTGGCGAACCCATTCCGTTTACGAAGATCACTTGCGAAAGCAAAACGCTTCTAGCAGATATTGATGGTTATTTTACAATCGATTGTAAAAAGTCAAATGTTAGATTTCACGTAACTGGTTATCGCGATACCACCATTTTACTAACGAATCAACTTTCTATTGGTCTTCAGTCCTCAGGTAAATCACTGGATGAAGTGGTGATTTCGAGTGTTGATGAAGAAGCGAATAGGATTATGGCGAAAGCTGCTGATAACCGAAAATCGAATCATCCGAATGGGAAATCATCATACATCTACAATGGCTACAGCAAGTTTTATGTGACAATGAATCCTGAGGCTCTGGCGAAAATTCCAGCGGATACAAAAGACAGTAATCTCCTTGAAATGAAGAAATTCTTCGATGGACAGCATTTGTTTTTGATGGAGAGCACAACCAAGAAATATTTTGAGCCACCGTTTCGTGAAAAAGAAGAGATAACAGCCTACAAAGTTTCCGGTTTCAAAGATCCAACATTTTCGACTTTTGCGAGTGAACTTCAAACCTTTCATTTTTATGAAAATCAGTTCAGCATTTTTGGTGAAACTTTCATAAGTCCAATTGCCTTCGGAAATACCCGACGTTATGTTTTTCAATTGATGGAAACCATTGTTTCGGAAAGCGGAGATTCTACATTCCATATTAAGTTTCGTCCTCAAAAAGACAAAAATTTTGAGGGATTACGAGGCGAAATTTTTATTAACTCGAGAAACTATGCCATTGAAAAAGTGATTGCGGCTCCTGCTGAGAAGAAAGAAACTTTTTATGCGAAGATCACACAGGAATATCAATATGTGGAAGGTCGTTGGTTTCCTGCAAAACTGTCTACCGAAGCTGTTTTTGCTTCTTTGAAGGTAACAGATTCAATTCCTGATGCCTACATGATCGCGAAAGGAACAACATACGTTGAAGATTTGAAGTATGATGTGGACATGAAAGGTGAGAAGTTTAATGCTGCTACTGTGATTACCAATCTCGATGCTGGAGATAAAGATTCAGCGCATTGGGACAAAGAGCGGGTAAATGAACTTTCGGAAAAAGAAGAACGAACTTACGAGATGATTGATAGCATTGGTAAGGTTTATAAGTTCGACAAAAAAATGGGATTCATTAGCTCATTAGCGAGCGGAAAGATTCCAATTGGTTATGTGCAGCTTGATTTGGCGCGATTGTTCAATTACCATGAATACGAAGGATATCGTTTTGGTTTGGGACTAGAGAATAGTCCGAAACTGATGAAGCGAGTGACGATTGGCGGTTATGGTGCTTACGGAAATCGGGATAAAGCCTGGAAGTACGGAACCTACATGAGCGTGTTACTTTCACCGAAACAGTTCCTGAAAATGGACATGCGTTATCAAGACGATATTGCAGAACGTGGAGGTTCTATTTTCTATCCGCAACGCGATGTGATTCAATTGAATTCGGTTTATCAGGATTTCTATATTTCCAAAATGGACAAACAACGTATTGCTTCTGTTGGATTGACAGGATATTTCCGTCCAACACTGGGTTGGAGATTGGGGACTTCCTACCAACGAGTTACGTTCACTCAAGATTATTGGTTCAAGTTGAATGACGATACATTGCGAAAACTAGATCAGCATGAAATTTCTGGTGAATTGGTTTGGGGAATAGGCGACAAAGTGACTTTTTTGGCGGGCAGACGAGTTGTAACTCCGTCTAACAAGCCACATTTTAGATTTGCTGCTGTGCTTGGTTTAAAAGGATTGGAAATGAGTACGCTGAACTACCAGCGTTTTGCACTTGAAGTCACACAGCGCGTTCAAATTCGTGCTGCTGGTTTACTGCAATTGAAGTTGATGGGAAGTCAGACATTGGGGAATGTTCCTTTGTTTATGTTGAATGCAGCTTCGGGAACGGGTGGAAATTGGAATTTATCCGTTCCGAATTCATTTGAAACGATGTCAGCCTCTACTTTTTACAACGATAAATTCACGGCGTTTTTCGTTCGATACACTACAAAGAGCTTAAAAACGAACCTAAAATGGACAGCACCGCGATTGGGAGTTCATTATGCTATGGGAACCGGAAGTTTCTCAAATGCGGAAAATCACAACATGGTGGTTCCTGATATGCGAAAAGGATATTACGAAACAGGAGCATTTCTGGAAAATGTCTTGATCTTAAATACTTCAGGATTCGGTATTGGAGCGTTCGTTCCTTTTGGAGCTTTGGTTTCTCCGGATATATCTAAAACACTTACACTGAAACTTGCATTTAATTTTGTGCTAAATTAAGTAAAGGAGGAAATAGATGGTGACTGAGTCCGCCGCGGCGGAAAGTCATAAATGTATATGCTCCGCCAAAATTTCTTCACCCAGAAAAGTAGAAGCTTTTGCTGAAAAATCGTTCGCGTTTTCCGTTGTGAGGTATCTCGTTTTTGCGTCTTTTGAACACAGCGCGTCAATTTCCGGATGTCGCTGCATGTAGTCTACTAAACTATTCGCAACCAGTTCGCCTTGCGCAATGACCTGAATATTGTCAGGAAGCAATTCTTCCAAGCGATGTTTGATCAACGGATAATGTGTACACGCCAGTAGTATCGTGTCGATCTTCGGATCTTGTTGTAAGAGCGAAATCAAATCCTGCTGCAGGAAAAAAGTTCCACCTGGTGTATCAAAAGCATTATTTTCGATAAGCGGAACCCACATTGGACAAGCTTGCTGAGTTACAATCAATTCCGGAGACATTTTCCCCAACTCAATAATGTAGCTTTCGGATTTCACGGTTCCTTCTGTTCCCAGAATTCCAACGTGTTTCGAAGTAGTATTTTTTTCCAACGCTTCCGTACTCGGACGAATTACTCCCAGTACTCGTTTTGTGCTGTCTAAAAGCGGTAATTGTTTTTGCTGGATGTTTCTTAGTGCTTTTGCAGAAGCAGTGTTACAAGCTAAAATAACGAGAGAACAACCTTCATCGAACAAATGTTGAACAGCTTCCCAGGTGTATTCGTAGATGACATCAAAACTGCGTGAACCGTATGGAGCACGAGCGTTGTCGCCCAAATACAGATAGTCGTACTGCGGAAGTTTCTTTCGTAACTCACTTAGAACAGATAATCCTCCGTATCCGGAATCAAAAACACCAATTGGACCAGCTTTAGTCATGATTCAAAAGTAATGAGAAATAGAATTGAAAATTGAAAATGGAGAATGTAAAAGTCTAAGACGTGTTAAATCGTTTGATATACCAAAATTGAAATGGTATAAGTTGAGTTTGTGCTTGTAGTGAGAGACTATTTTTTCAATTCTCAATTATACATTTTCAATTGCCTTTACCCAAACTGCACAGAAGTCATATTCAAACTTCCACCAACCAATTCGTCATTGAAAAGTGCAATATTGTCTTTTTCATCAGAAACACCCAGTGTGTATATCAGCGGATAATAATGATCTGGAGTTGGAATTGCCAATGCAACCGCATTCCCCAGTTTTTGATAATCGATAAGTGATTGATGGTTTTTATCCTGAACCAGTTTTTTGAATAGTTCATGTGCTTCAATCGCCCAGTCATAACCGTAATTGGGTTCATTGAGTTTGTTCCACGCTACTTTTCCAAGATTGTGAACCATGTTTCCGCTTCCGATGATCAAAACGCCCATTTTTCGCAATTCTTTCAATTGTTTTGCGAGTTCGTAGTGATATTGCGCGGGTTGATTGTAATCGATACTCAATTGTAAAACTGGAACATCAGCGTTTGGATACATGTGTTTAACAACAGTCCATGTTCCATGATCTAATCCCCATTCGTGATCCAAACCAACAGTTGTAGACGTTATCAGGTTCTTGGTTTGTTCAGCTACAAGAGGTGAGCCCGGAGCTTTGTATTGAACGTCGAATAACTCTTGCGGGAATCCACCAAAATCATGAATAGTTTTTGGTTGTTCCATTGCAGTAATGTATGTTCCTCGTGTTAGCCAATGTGCAGAGATAACCAAAACCGCTTTCGGCGTTGGTAAATGTTCCACCTGCTTTTTCCATTGCTGAGAAAAGTTGTTGTCTTCAATTCCGTTCATTGGCGAACCGTGTCCGATAAACAAAACGGGATAAGTATAATCTTCTTCAGAAAGAAGGTTTTTGAGAGATAGGGCAGAGCCCAGGCTTCCAAGTGCGGCAAATCCTAGCATAGATCGAATAAATGATTTACGTTCCATTTGGCTAAATTACGAAAAATATAATTACCATGGTAAATATAATTCTGTTCACGTCGACTTCGATAGAATTTTTCTCCACTTCATTCCGAAAAATCACTCAGTCTGACGTGAGTTTTGTCTGTCAGACTATAAGTGATTCAGACGAGAGGAAGAATCGTATCGAAATTTGACTCCAAAGAAAAAGCCCGTAGTAGATGTGACCATCACTACGGGCTTTTTATATCGTTGAAAGTACCTACTACTTAATAGCGTCAAGTCTTAGAACTTCTGTAATTACTTCGTTGGTAATATCTGTTCCACCAGAGTTGAACAAAAGCACCGATTCGTCAATTACGTAATTCAATTTTTTGGCAGTTGAAACTGTGTTTACAGCTTTCTTAACCATATCCAATGTTTTCTTGTTTAACTCAGCAGAATACATTTGCAAATCACGGTCAATTGATTGCTCACGTGTTTGGATACGTGTTTGAAGGTCACGAATTTGTCCTTCATAGCTGCGCTTTACTAAATCAGACCATTCCGGGTGAGCTTGGTAAAAAGCAATCATTGTTTGCAATGTGCTATCCATATCCGTTAATTCTTTTACTCCGTTTTGCTCGATCAATCCAATTTCCTGAATTGCTTTTTTACGAGATGGAATTGTGTCAAGAACTTTTTGAGAGTTAACGTGACCCATTTTAGATTGAGCGTTAACAGATGTAATTGAGATAACTGCTAATAAAAGGGCGAAAAATAGTTTTTTCATTTTGTTTGTTGTGTTTTGTGTTGTTTATGGTCGATTCGTTAGTTGAATCTGCTTACTTATTTACTTACTCCCAGTTCTTTTAAAACTTCGTCGCTGATATCAAATTTGCTATCGGCAAAAACCAGATTACTTTGGTTGGCTTTATCGAAAACAAATGAGTAATTTCTTTTAGAGGCAACGGCTTGCATTGCTTCGTATACTCTATCTTGAATTGGTTTAATCAGTTCCTGACGTTTCTGGAAGTATTCACCTGAAACACCAAAACGCATTTTCTGCATTTCCATGGCTTCCGTTTCAAGCGTTTTGATCTCTTGTTCGCGTTTTGCTTTTTCCTCTGAAGGAAGAAGGTCTTGTTCGCGCAAGAAATTCTCTTTTTTTACTTTGATCAATTCATAGCGTTCTTCGATTTCTTTGGTCCAACGTTCAGCAAGTTTGTCTAATCGATCTTTGGCGTCTTTGTATTCCGGCATCTTGCCAAGAATGAACTCCGAATCGATGTAGCCATACTTCTGTGCCGAACTGACAAAGCTCGTGCCAAGTATTACAAAAAGGAAGAAAAGCAGGTTTCTCATAGTCAAAATCTTAAGCGAAATAGCTAAGAACGGCGAATATAGCAATTTTATTGTTCACAGTTGGATATGTTTCAGATTGAGCTTACAACTCCCCAAGGTTCATACCAATAGTGAAGGTGAATTTACCTGCGTAACCTTTGTTAGCACGTTGCAAATCCAAACCGTTCAAATAACCGCTTGAGTGTGGATCCAACGTATCGAATCCCCAACCGTAGTCTAATCCTAACATACCAAACATTGGTAAGAAGATACGAACACCAGCTCCGGCGCTGCGTTTAACATTGAAAGGATTAAACGTTCTCAACGATGTGTATGTATTTGCCGCTTCAGCAAATGCCAGAACGAATACAGTCGCTTGTGGATTTAATGAGATTGGGTAACGTAATTCCAAAGCATATTTCGTAATTACCGGATCCCCACCACTTGATGACAGTTCGTTATCGTCATAACCACGTAGTGCAATAATCTCACGACCAGCAAAGCTTGTCATACCAGATAAACCAGAACCTCCAAGTACAAAACGCTCAAACGGAGTCAAACCTTTTGTTTTGTTGTAACCGCCCATCAAACCAAATCCGAAACGTGGAGAAAGAACTAATTTCTTGTCTTTCGTTAATGGCAGGTAGTATTCACCTGTCAATTTCAATTTGAAATACTCCAAATACTTGTACTGATCCTGCATGCTAGCATTCGTAAAGTCTTTGTATTTGAATACGCTGTATGGCATAGAGCTTTTCGCACTGAACGAAAGGCGTGAACCGTCTTGCGGATAAATTGGTGAGTTGATAGAGTTACGTTGAAGAACGTATTTTAAACTGATGTCGTTTGAATATCCATTGCTGAATGAAGGGAAGTAAGAAGTATAGTTTCTTACGTCGTAATATTGGTAAGCCAATTCGTAGTAAGCACTGAAGTAATCATCTGGAATTTTCTTTCTTCTTCCCAAACCAACTGATGCTCCTGAAATGGCAATTCCAGAATAACTTGGATCTGATTTCTTCAATGTTGCTGATGCGTAACTAGAGAATGAAGTATGGTTCAATCCAAAGCTGAATGAATTTGGTTTCTTTCCACCCATCCACGGCTCAGTGAACGATAGGTTATAACCCTGGTAGTATCGACCGTTACTTTGTGCACGAATAGAAAGGCGTTGTCCGTCTCCGGTTGGTAATGGCGACCAAGCTCCTTTTTTGAAGAAATTACGCATTGAGAAGTTACTGAAGGTCAATCCCAATGTTCCGATAATTCTACCGGCACCGTAACCTCCTGAAAGCTCGATTTGATCTGCACTTTTTTCTTCAACAATGTATTCGATATCTACTGTTCCGTCTGTTGGATTCGGAATAGGGTTTACCTGGAATCCTTGCTCGTTGAAATAACCTAGCTGAGCTAATTCTCGCTGTGTACGGATAATGTCGTTACGATTGAAAAGATCTCCCGGTTTGGTGCGAATCTCTCTACGGATAACGTGTTCATTCGTTTTGTTGTTTCCTTTGATGATAATGTTGCGAACGCGCGCTTCTTTACCTTCCATGATACGCATCTCGTAGTTGATGTGATTTTCGTTCACACCAGTTTCTACCGGATTAATCTGGAAGAACAAGTAACCGCGGTCCATGTAAAGTGAAGTGATATCTCTACCATCCTGACTTTGGAAAACACGTTGTTCGAAAAGTGGTTTGTTGTAAACATCACCGTATTTAATTCCAAGAACGGTATCCAGCATTCCTGAAGAATACTTTGTGTTACCAACCCATGAAATATTTCCGAAGTAGTATTTCGCACCTTCGTCGATACGCATGTAAATTCCCATGTTTCTCTCATCAATCTGATAAACAGAATCAGTTACAAGGAACACGTCACGAAGACCAGTACTTCTCAATTTGTCGAGAACAGCATCTTTGTCTCTTCCGTAAGCCGTTGAATTGAATTTAGAGCGTTTAAAGAATCTCCACCAACGTTTTTGTTTGGTGTCTTTCATCGCGCTTTTCAATTTCCACATTTTTACAGAAACGGCACCATCGATGATGATTTCCTTAATTCTTACCTTTTCACCACGATTAATGGCTACCTGGAAAATTTCAGAGTTATTGATCAGCGTATCCTGAATGCGTATAATATTTACGTTAACGTTGTTGTATCCTTTTTCCTTGAAGTAGTTGCGGATAATGCTCTCAGTGTTGAATACAAGGTTCTCGGTAATTGTCTTACCTGAGTTTAGTTTTACTTCCTCACGGATCTTGTCTACATCTCTTCTTGGAATTCCTGAATACTTGATGCGACTAATTTTTGGTCGAGGTTGCAATTTGATGATTAAATAGATCACACCTGCAGAAACACGTTCAGAAACGATATCTACCGATGAGAAAAGTCCTTCATTCCAAAGATTCTTAATAGCATTAGAGATCTTATCGGAAGGAATCATGATCTCTTCACCCTGACGAAGTCCGGCAATCAATTTAATGGCTTGATGATCGTAATTATCAGCACCTTCAATTTTGATTGGACCAAGAATGTATTTCTTTGGTTTAACGTAATCGAAATCGTCTCCACCAATTGTAGTTGGTCCGGTCAGGGAATCAGGTCCTTGAGCAAACGCACCAAATGAAAGAAGACAAATTAATAATAGGAAGAGGTTTTTCATGTTCAAAGTTGTTCTGAGACCATTCCGAAGCGGCGCTCTCTGTTTTGATAGTCAATCACGGCTTTGTATAAATCATCTTCTCTGAAATCGGGCCAGAGAACGGGGGTGAAGTAGAACTCGGAATAAGCGGCTTGCCATAGAAGGAAATTGCTTAAGCGTTGTTCACCACTTGTTCGAATAACAAGTTCGGGGTCTGGAATTCCAGCGGTATTTAAGTAAGACGAAATGAGTTCGTCGTTAATATCAGTATTTGCAATTTTGCCCGATTGTTGGTCGTTTGCAATGCGCTTAATGGCATCAGAAATTTCCCATCTAGAGCTATAGTTAAGTGCTATAACCAGGCTAATTGTTTGATTGTTTTTTGTGGATTCAACTGCGTTACGCAATTCCATCTGACAATCTTCAGGCAAACCGTCAACATCTCCAATGCTCAACAAGCGAACATCCTGTGCGTTCAATTCGTCAACTTCACCGGCAATGGTTTTTACCAAAAGATCCATCAATCCTTCAACTTCGTCTTGCGGACGATTCCAATTCTCGGTAGAAAAGGCATACATGGTAATGAATTTTACGCCAAGGTTTTTCGCACCTGTAAGAGCAGCTCTAACGGAATCTACACCAAAGGAATGTCCAAGCAAACGTTCTCGACCTTGTTTCTTGGCCCAGCGTCCGTTTCCATCCATAATCACAGCAATATGCTGCGGTACTCCTTGAGGTATGATCTGACTTCGTAAATCCATGTATGTTAAACGAAATTAATGAAAGAATCTTTTATAGTTCGGTAAATAAATTGTTTTATAACAGACCTTAACAAAAAGAGGGATTTCAGTGTTAACCGAGACCCCTCTACTTTTGTTTATTACTACGTATTATTCAGCTAATACGATCATTTTGTTGTTTTGAAATTCTAGAACTCCACCTTTGATAGCCACGTTAAGAACTTTTCCGTTAGAAGAAGTGCTCAAAGCGCTACTCGTTTTTTCATTTGGAACGAAAGTGTTTGTAAGATCGATCTTAACAGAACCTTCTTTCAATCCGGAAATGATAGGAGCGTGGTTATTCAAAATCTGGAACGAACCATCTAACCCGGGAAGTTGAACTGCTTCAGCTTCACCTTTGTAAAGAACCGTTTCAGGAGTGATAATTTCTACTTGCATATCTCTAAGATTAGAGACAAAAGACATTAGACAATAGACAGAGACAATAAGTCTTTAGTCTTTAGTCTTCGGTCTTCAGTCTGTTTATGCTTCAGCTAACATTTTGTTACCAGCCTCAATTACGTCTTCGATTCCACCTTTCAAGTTGAATGCTGCTTCAGGATATTTATCCATTTCACCATCCATAATCATGTTGAATCCTTTGATTGTATCGTTGATATCAACTAAACATCCCGGGATACCTGTAAATTGCTCAGCAACGTGGAACGGTTGAGACAAGAAACGTTGAACACGACGAGCGCGGTGAACGATCAATTTATCTTCTTCAGACAACTCATCCATACCAAGGATAGCGATGATATCTTGAAGTTCTTTGTAACGTTGAAGTGTAATTTTAACTCGAGAAGCAGTATTGTAGTGCTCTTCACCCAAAATTGTAGGAGTAAGGATACGAGAAGTAGAATCCAATGGATCTACCGCCGGGTAAATTCCAAGCTCAGAAATTTTACGAGAAAGTACTGTTGTTGCATCTAAGTGAGCAAATGTATTTGCCGGAGCTGGATCCGTTAAGTCATCCGCAGGTACGTATACCGCCTGAACTGAAGTAATTGATCCGTTTTTAGTTGAAGTAATACGCTCTTGCATAGCCCCCATTTCAGTAGCCAACGTTGGTTGGTAACCTACTGCAGATGGCATACGACCAAGAAGTGCAGATACCTCAGAACCAGCTTGTGTAAATCGGAAGATGTTATCAACGAAGAAAAGGATATCTTTTCCTTGTCCGTCACCTTCACCATCACGGTAGTACTCAGCCATTGTCAAACCTGACAAAGCTACACGAGCACGTGCCCCAGGAGGCTCATTCATTTGTCCGAAAACGAAAGTAGCTTTAGACTCTTTCATTTCATTCAAATCAACTTTGGTAAGATCCCATCCGCCTTCTTCCATAGAGTGCAAGAAATCTTTACCGTATTTAATAATTCCTGATTCCAACATCTCACGAAGTAAGTCGTTACCCTCACGAGTACGCTCACCTACACCAGCGAATACAGATAAACCTCCGTGTC
>CAMLET010000004.1 GCA_946479125.1 uncultured Flavobacteriales bacterium | reverse complement strand
AGAATTGGAGGTAAGTGGAAGCGGAAGTATTGAAACCAGTGGACCAATCAACACAACTGATATGGATCTGGAAGTAAGTGGAAGCGGAAATATTGCGGTTTCCAATTTAACAACAAGCGATATGGAAGCAAGTATTAGCGGTTCCGGAAACATCGAAGTAAATGGTGGAACGGTAACGAATCAGGAAGCAAAGATCAGTGGTTCCGGAAACATCGATTTTGAATACTTGCAAGCGGCAAATTCAGCTTGTAAGATCAGTGGTTCTGGTTCAGTTACTGTTTGGGTAACCACTCAACTGGATGCTTCAATCTCAGGAAGTGGTGATATTAAATATACAGGTACTCCAATTGTGAATACGCATATCAGCGGCTCAGGTCAGGTGATTCATTTTTAAATCTGAGGAAAGAGGAAAACTTAAAGAGGAAAGATACAGTCACCTTTACTCATCTTTCCGTTTTCCTCTTTTGACTTTCCTCTAATTATTCAAAATCTTATTAAAAAATGAAAACGAAGTTATTCGTATGGGCATGCTTTTGCCTTTTTGGAACACTTTCAATAGCTCAAACACAAACCGTTCGTGGAACAGTTATCGATAAAGTTTCACAGGCTCCAATCCCGGGTGCAACTATTGTTGTGTTGGAAACAGAACCAATCATCGGAAGTGTTTCGGATGCTGACGGTGTGTTTGTATTGGGTAATGTTCCAGTAGGAAGTCGGACTTTTTTAATCAGAACTCTTGATTACAAAGAAGTTTTGCTTAGAAACATCACAGTAAATGCCGGAAAGGAAGTAGTTCTAACCGTTGCAATGGAAGAAGATATCAAGAAGTTGGATGAGGTGGTCATTTCCGGAAACGTAAATAAGACCGAAGCATTGAATGAACTTTCAACTGTAAGTACTCGTACATTTTCTGTTGAAGAAACACAGAAATTTGCTGCTGCGGTCAATGATCCGGCGCGAATGGCTTCTTCTTTTGCCGGAGTTGTAACTGCTGGTGATGGAAACAATCACATTTCTATTCGTGGGAATTCGCCTAATGGTTTGTTATGGCGAATGGAAGGTGTGGAAATACCAAATCCGAATCACTTTTCCAATGTTGGAACTGCTGGTGGTGGAATTTCAATCTTAAGCGCTCAGTTATTGAGTAATTCCGATTTTTCGACCGGAGCGTTCGCTGCTGAATACGGAAATGCGCTTTCAGGAGTTTTTGATCTTCGATTGCGGAAAGGAAATACCAAAAAGCGTGAATACACCATTCAGGCTGGATTTCTCGGATTAGACATTGCTACGGAAGGTCCGATAAAAAAAGGATATGAGGGTTCATACCTCATCAATTATCGTTACTCGACATTGAATTTATTGGGTAAAATTGGTGTTCCAATTGGTGATGCAAATACGAACTTTCAGGATTTGTCTTTCAATATCTACTTACCGACTAAAAATCTCGGGAAGTTCACTGTTTTCGGTTTCGGAGGATTGAGTTACCAAACTACAACTGCTGAAAAGGATTCATTGCGTTGGCAAGAAGATTCGTTCTTTAAACTGAATACCAATTTCTACAGCAATACTGGTGCTGTTGGTGTCACTCATATCAAGTTGTTCCGAAATCAATCGTATTTGAAAACTGCTCTGGTTTTTTCGGGAACGGAAAACGGTTATGAGCAAGATGAATTGGAGTACGATTATTCAACATTGAACAGAACGTATGAACAGCGTTTTCTTCAGAATAAAGGAACATTGTCGACGGTTTACACTCAAAAACTCAATGCAAAAAACAGTATAAGAACCGGAATCATTGCAAACAATCTTGGATATCGTTTAACACAGCGAGATATGGGCGATACCAACGTTTTGATAGAACAGATCAATGAAAAAGGAAATACTCAAACCATTCAGGAATTCTTCCAATGGAATTTCAAAGCTTCGGAAAAACTAACGACGAATATCGGGGTTCACTATTTTCAAATGTTGTTGAACAATACAACTTCGTTGGAACCTAGAGCTTCTGTGCGTTATGATGTCACTCCAAAACATCATTTGACCTTAGGTTACGGATTACATAGTCAGTTGCAACCGATTGGAGTTTACTTCACTGAAAAAATTGAAAATGGACAAACTGTTCTTCCAAACAGGAATTTGAAACTCAGCAAAGCGCATCATTTGGTTTTGGGCTACGATTTCATTTTTAATGATCACGAGCATGTAAAAACAGAAGTATATTACCAGCATCTGTTCAATGTTCCTATCAGCGCAGATAAAACAAGTACCTATTCCATTTTGAATCAAACAGATGGTTTTCCGGCTGAAGCATTGGTCAATAAAGGTTTAGGAAGGAACTATGGTTTCGAATTGACGTATGAGCGTTTCCTCCATAAAACTTTGTATTACCTTCTTTCAACTTCAGTTTACGATTCTAAATATTTAGCGCCGAATGGAAATTGGTACAACACACGGTTCAATACGAATTACGCTGCAACATTTACTATGGGGAAGGAATTTCAGTTGAAGAATCTGGAGAAGAATAGAGTGGTAGGAGTGAATTGTAAACTGGTTTATGTGGGTGGATTTCGCTATACACCAATTGACAAAGAAGCATCTGTTGTGGCTGGTGAAACTAAATTTGATGAAAGCAGAAACTACGACAAGCGAATGCCAGATTATTTCAGATTGGATCTTCGCCTAAGTTTGAAACGAAATTATGAGAAACTGACAACGACATTGGCGCTGGACATTCAGAACACTACAAATCGTAAAAACGTTGGTGGACAATACTTTGATGACAAAACCGGAGATGTGAAGTATTGGTATCAGACTTCATTGATACCTATTATCAGCTACCGTTTGGAGTTCTAAGAATCTCCCGCAGAGGATCGCTGAAGGCCGCAGAGGTATGTTATAGAATATAACAAAATAAAAGATAGAAAACTATAGTATATGTAGTTGATTATTAGATTTCTTCATCCGAAATTTAAGTATGACAGAGAATGAAATCAGTTTCCAAATTCGTTCGGCTATATTCGAAGTGTATTTTGAATTAGGTCCAGGCTTGCTTGAATCCTCTTATGAATTTGCATTAAGACACGAGTTGGAAGCACGCGGATTAGATGTGAAATCTCAAGTCGAGGTGCCATTGAGATACAAAACCGTAGTATGGAAAAATGCTTATAGAATGGATTTACTTGTAGAGAATAAAGTTGTTATTGAAATAAAATCAGTTGAAGAACTGAATAATGTTCATCACAAACAACTACTTACGTATCTGAAATTGGCTGAATTGAAACTTGGGATTTTAGTAAATTTCAATACAGACTATCTGAAATCTAATATCATCAGAAAAGTCAATTCACTCGAGAATTAATTATAAAATAAAACTTCTGCGTTCTTCTGCGTTCCTCTGCGGGATTAAATCCCCAATCTCTGTTTCACGTCACTATAAGAATTTCTTGAAATCGGAATGCGACTCCCATTCTTCAAAATAGCAACGTAACTGTTCTTCTCAAATGATTCAATTTTTTGAAGGAAATCGATATTCAATAAGTACGAACGGTGAATTCGCATGAACTGATCCGGAAGATTCTTTTCATAGTAGTTCATCGTTTGTTTCTTTACATGGTATTTTTCCTCAACATGGATTTTTACGTAGTCGTCATAAGCCTCAATGTACTGAACAGAGTCCAAAGGAATGATTTTAATATCTGAACCTTGTTTCACAACAATTCGTGCTTGTTCCAAATTATTGTTTTTCCCAAGTTCGGGACTTAAAGTTGGTAAAGCGTTGTTTTCGTTTTGATTCACCTTATTGATTGCAGTTTCAAAACGTTCCTTCGAAAAGGGTTTCAATAAATAGTCAATTGCGCTCACTTCAAATGCTTTTAGGGCAAATTCATCATATGCCGTTGTAAAAATAATACGTGGATTTTCCTCAAGTAATTCGAGCATTTCAAATCCATTTAGTTTCGGCATTTGAACGTCCAGAAATACCAAATCAGGTTTCAGGGAATGAATCATTTTCAGTGCTTCAAATCCATCGCCAGCTTCACCAAGAATTTCAAAATTTCCCAGTTCGTTTAAGTACGATCGCACAACCGTTCGTGCCAGAGGTTCATCATCAATTATTAGTACTTTCATGTGTTTGAGGTATTTGAAGTGTGACCTTAAAAATTCCGTTTTCTCTTTCTATTCGCAGTCTATCGGTTTGTCCGTAGAACAATTGTAAACGTTTTTTTACGCTTTGAATTCCGTAGCCTGTTCCTTTGAATTGAGGAACATTGTTCTCGTCGTACGGATTTTCAATTGCAATATGTAAGCTGTTTTCTACCAGTTTACAGGTTATTTTAATATCAATGGTATTACTCGAAGTATTTAATCCGTGCTTCAACGCATTTTCCACCAAAGGTTGAATCAAAAGCGGCGGAATCTTTTTTTCATCGCATTGCACATCTGAACTAAGATCTACGATCAACCGGTTTCCAAATCTGATCTTTTCGATCTCTAAAAACAAGTTTGCCTGGTTTAGTTCATCTTTTAAGGAAACCAGTTTTTCCATATCCTTTTTCAATGTTCCGCGCAGGAAATCTGAAAGTAAATGAATCATTCGATTGGCTTCCCTTGGTTCTATCATTGTTAAAGCGCTAATCGAATTCAAACTATTGAAAAGGAAATGCGGCTGTAACTGATTGTTGATGTTTACCAATTCTGCTTTACTCAGCGCACGTTCCTGCTCAATCAATTGTTTTCTGATCTTCTCCTGAATTTCAGCATTCTTGGCAATCCACCAAAACAAACTGATGGCAACTAGTGTGATGAGAATAATGGTATATCTGAGACCCTGAAGGTTATATACAAAATGCTCATAGTAATCGGCACCCAAAATAGGTTTCAGAAAGTACAATGCAGAATAGTGAATAAGGAATGCAAGTGTTGCGATCAATCCGAATTGAGAGAATGTCATACTGGCTTTGGTGTGAAAGCTGAATTGAATGACATATAGAACTAATCCTACAATCGAAAGTGTGAAGAATGTATGTCCGCCGTCAATAAGTGCGTCGCGGGTTGAGAAATGATTCCACCAGAGAATGCCGAAATGCACCAACCCCAAAGTCAGGGTTAATGCTAAATATCGGAATTGGAGTTTGGGGAATTTTCTAAACGTCATACTAGCTGCTAAAACTTGTAATTTCTATTCCACCGAAAACGCAGCTTCCATGAAGTACAACGATCTTTTTATTTTCGGCATTTTGTACCAATTCAATCGGGCGTTTGTCTTCAATTCCACCAAAAACGGTTGTAACATCAGAATTGATCTGCCAGTTGTTTGGGATGTTTAATGTAGTTCCCGCAAAAACACAGGAAATATCGATGACTACTTTTTCCGGAAAATCGGCGTTCGATAAATTGATATCAGTGCCCCCAAAAACGGTAACTACGTCCGCACCTTTGAAATTTTGACTCGTAACGTTTTTTTTTAAACCGCTAAAGAAGTTTACAGTATCGAGATAGTCATCTGAGCTTGCTTCTCCGAAACGTTCCGAATCATGCATTCGCTGCCAATGTTCACGTGAGAATCGTTCTCTTCCGTGAGGACCTCTTCCATGTCTGCCTTTACCGCATGGACCTTTTTTGCGCTTAAACAAAACCATCAGTCCAACAAGAATGATCATTACAGGGAAAATGATGTCTCCGTTAATTGATTTTGGATACCATGTTTGGAAAAGAAACAAAGCTCCCAAAAGCATTAATACATATCCGAAGATCTTTTTGAATTTATGTCGAACAATAGATACCAATCCAACGGCCATTAAAATCATTGGCCAGCTAAATAAGTATTTTGGAATTTGAAAGTCCTTAATATCTAGTCGATGCAATAAAAACAAAGTACCAAAGGCAACAATGAGTATTCCAGCTGTGATTTTTGCGCGGCGATGACCTTTCTGCCACTTAATGACTTGTTGTTCGATTTCGCTGAAATTTGAATCTGATTCCATATCGTTTTAATTATAAAGCAAATCTACACGCTTACCGGGCACAAAAAAACCACATTTCGGTGAAATGTGGTTATTATTCGGCTAACCGAGTTTAGGGGGAGTTATATCCTAGAAATAAAACACATATCCTACTTTAAGTCCCCACATTTCGTAGTTCGTTTTGTAGACTTCTGCAATTTTATGATCGTGTATTTCGTTTGTTGTTACGTTAATGAATCGCGTTGTAACGTCACGTCCATCTTCTGTTTCAAGCGTACCATCTTCATGAACTCCATGTTCGTGGTTCTCCATGTATTTCTGATTGATGTATTCGAACTTATTGAAACCACGCAAATAAGCGACAGAGAAATACAGGTAATGTCTGTTTTCTTGCTGAACGTTTTTGAAAATGCGGTTCATATCTAATTCAAATCCAGCTTCTCCACCGTAAACACCACCACGGAAAGCCATGTTTGTTTCACGGTCCAAAGGTTGACAATCATCAACGTCATTGGGATCAGCGATTACGATTTTAGATTTCATTGTAGCCCAACCAATTTGTGGTTTGATATAAGGTCTGAATGAAGAATAGTCGTTTGTCAAATTGATTTTCGCTCCTAGTAAGTGATTTCTCAATTTACTTGAATAAGTTACATCAGTCGTAGTTGAAGATCCGTTTCCAAAAGTGTAAGTTTCCTTCATTGTACGATTGTAGTAAATTCCAAAGTGGCTTGACCAATCTATAGAAACAGGCACAACTGCTGAAGGCTTGTACGAGAAAACAAATCCTTGTCCGTAAGTGGTGCTCATTTTAGGCATTTGACTTTTGAACGGGGAATATGTTCCGAAATAAGTCCCAAATTGGAATTTGCTTTGAGAAAATCCAACAGCTGGGAATAAAAGCAAGAGTAAGTAAATGTTTTTCATGGGTGCTAATTTTTTGTTAATTCTACAAGAATGGTACCATTTATCATAAGACTCGAAAAAAAGATAAAAGTTACATGTAACCTTTTAAAAATTACTGGCTTATAGAAGTACTTCTTATTTCTGGTACTTCCACTCTTTTGACTTTCCTTCTCGGAGATTTGAGAGAGTGGTTTCCAGTCGTTTAAGCTTTGTAGCTTCCGTTTTTGCTTCGTCTATCCATTCAACGTACTCTTTTTTGTGAGAGTAGGTAAAGTTCTCAAATACACTTTTGGCAATTGCATCTTTTTCCAAACCGTCCAATAATAGTTGTGGAACCTTCAGTTCTTTTTTCTTCTCTTCAGTTGGAGCCTTCTTTAGTTTTACACCAGCATCAACCAAATCCATAGCTTGCAGAATGTAAGCACCAAGAATATCTCGTGATGGCAAATCCTGAAGTGATTGCATTTTTCCAAGACTTCCCATTCCACCTTCGTGACGTTTGAAAATGCCATGCGGATCGTTCATCACACTTTCCAGCCAAAAACCAAAAGCGCAGTGTTGTTTAAATGCCGCAGAACTGCAAAGAATTGCTCCTTTGTAAACGTAATTCGGGAAACTCCATTTCATAGCTTCTTCTACCTGCGGACAATATTCGTGAACAATAGTTCGAATTTCCGATAGAATTTCCTGGGCGAAAGGAGCAGATTTTGCTATGTAATCGTCTATGCTAGTGACTTTTGCCATAATTGAACAGTTCAAGAGTTTAAAAAGTTCAAAGAGTTCCATGTTCAAGATTTCAGCTTTTGAACCTTTGAACCAATTGAACGCTGTTAAGTGTTTGCTAAATTTAGTTAATCGAACTGAGAATTGTAACAAAAGTTCTTTCTTTGGATTTGACATCAAACCCATGTTCTCATGATGCAACGCATTCTGCTTCTTCCCGCTTTAGTGATTGTTACTTTTTGTACACTGAGTCTTTGTACAAACGGAAACGGACAATTTTTTTCAGATTCAGCTGAAACGCAAGTTGAGACCGTTTCAGTAAATGCAGATTCCTTGCGAATGGCGAAGGAGTTTCCAACTCAAATTGCTGCTGTAGAAAAATACCTGACTGCAAATCCGGGAAAGTATTCAAAGAATTATGCGGTGTTGATCGATATGAAAATCCCGTCGAATCATTACCGTTTTTTCCTTGTTGATCTGAGAAAAGACAGCATTGTTCAAAAAGGATTGGTAGCGCATGGCTCTGGTTCTGAAACGAATAAAGCAGATAGTTTGATCTTTAGCAATACACCAAATTCGTACATGACTTCACTTGGTATCTACAAGTTTGGAGTGGCTTATCAGGGTAGTTTCGGAAAATCTTATCGTTTACATGGTTTGGATAAAACGAATAGCAAAGCTTTCGAAAGAGCAGTTGTTTTTCATTCATACAGTTATGTTCCAACAGAAGAACAGGATTCACCGATCATGAATAGTTTGGGATGTCCGATGGTTTCTCCCGATTTTTTTGATGCAGTTGATGTGTACATCAAAAAAGAGAAATTGCCAATGCTGATGAAAATCTATTATTAATGGAAAGTTGAAAATGGAGAATTGAAAAGGTAGCTGAGCGGAGTCGAAGCTAGCCGTTTTTCATATTTTCCTTAATACGTTTCATAAAGTCTGAAGCGTAAACGAAATCATTGATTTCAGGATTGTCTGTTGTAATGATCGAGTTTCTATCTCCTTGCCACCAATTTTGACCTTGATTGATAAAAACGACATTGTCGCCAATCTCAATTACTGAGTTCATATCGTGCGTAATCACAACTGTAGTCATGTTATACTCGTAAGTAATCTCACGAATCAGGTTGTCAATAACGATAGAAGTTTTTGGATCTAAACCAGAGTTTGGTTCATCGCAAAACAAGTATTTCGGATTCATTGAAATGGCACGGGCAATAGCAATACGTTTCTGCATTCCCCCACTACATTCCGAAGGGAATAAGTTGTTTCTATTGACCAAATTCACACGTTCCAAACAAAAATTAGCGCGCTCCAGCATTTCAGCTTTCGTCATTTTGGTAAACATCGTGAGTGGGAACATTACATTTTGTTCAACTGTCAATGAATCGAATAAAGCTGCGCCTTGAAAAAGCATTCCGATTTCCTGACGAATGGCTTTTCGTTCCAAACGATCCATCGTACAAAAATCGCGACCATCATACAAAATATGACCATTGTCAACTTCGTGAAGTCCAACAACACATTTCGCCAATACACTTTTTCCTTGTCCCGATTGTCCGATAATCAGATTCACCTTTCCGGTCTCGAAAGTTGTGCTCACGTCTTTAAGAACGTGGTGATCACCAAACATTTTATTGACATTTTGTACCTCTATCATTGCAATAGGATCATTTGAGTCAATAAGAAATTGGCAATAAGAATGCTGATACTTGCGCTAACTACAGATTGTGTAGAAGAACGACCAACATCCAATGCTCCACCTTTTGTGTAGTATCCGTAGAAAGATGCGATAGATGTAATCAGGAATGCAAACACAACCGATTTGGTAAGGGCGTAAATGATCTCTTTATCCAAATAGAACGATCGAATACCGTAGATGTATGTTTCAGTAGATGAAAGTCCGGAAAGCGTAAGTGCTAACCAACCTCCGATTAATGCCAATCCAATAGAGAAAATGATAAGAATTGGGAAAAAGATCATTGCAGCGGTGATCTTTGGAAGAACCAAATGATTCAATGAGTTTACACCCATAATCTCCAAAGCATCAATTTGCTCGGTAACCCGCATTGTTCCAATCTCAGAAGCAATGTTTGAACCGACTTTTCCAGCAAGAATAAGTGATATGATTGTTGGAGAAAACTCCAAAATAGTACTCGAACGTGTGATGTATCCAACAGTATATGCAGGAAGCAATGGATTGGAGATATTTGAAGCCGTTTGAAGTGAAATTACACCACCCATAAACGCCGACATAAGAGCAACAATCGGCAACGATTTTACTCCAATAACTTCAATTTCATTGAAAAGCTTCTCTCTGAATATACGCCACTTCTCAGGTTTTGAGTAGACGATGCTCAGCATTACGGAATACTTCCCTATGTTGTTCAGGATTTTCATTTTCGGTCTAAAGATACTATAAAACTTTGTTCGAAGAAGTTCCAAAGGCGCAAGAGTTAAAAAGTTCAGATCAAGAGAGAATAGAAAATAGAAAACAGAGAATAGATGAATCCATATCTAATATCTCTTCTATTCTCCTAAAATGATATCACTTTTCAACCTGTTTATTTGCAAAACTTCTTAGTAAACGAGAATTTTCAATGCACTTTTTTTGTTGTTTTGCCATTGGAATGGAGAAGTCGGAGAAGTTTTTAAAAATCAGTAAGCAAATTTCACCTTATTTGCCGGAAGGTTATTCTGATTTGGTGACCGATTTGCTCTTGAAACATCCTGTGAAATTCACCATATCAAAACCAAGAAGTACAAAACTTGGCGATTATCGTCCGCCGTTTGGGAATTCAAAATACCATGAAATCTCTGTAAACGGTAACAGTAACAAGTATCAGTTTTTGGTTACTACTCTTCACGAATTCGCACATCTGGAAACGTATGTGAATTATGGGCCACGTATTAAACCGCATGGCGAAGAATGGAAGAAAACGTTTCGAGATTTATTATGGCCAGCAATTGAAATGGGCTTGCTTCCAAAAGATATTGAAGCTGGTTTGATGAAGAGTTTGACTGGGCTGAAAGCCGCAACTTGCTCTGATCAGAATCTGTCGAGAATCATTAGAAAATATGACGAAAACACTACTGATGAGGTTATGCTTGAGTCATTGGTGAAAAACAGTACATTTGTTCTACAGGGAAGAACCTTTGTGAAAGGTGAAAAGCGAAGAACTCGTTTTTTGTGCACTGAAGTAAACACGCAACGTCAGTTTGTAATCAATTCCCTGGCACTTGTAAAAGCAGTTTAATATGAAGAATAACTATTGTGTAATAATGGCAGGTGGAATTGGTAGCCGTTTTTGGCCTATGTCCACAGTTCAACGTCCGAAACAATTTCTAGATGTTCTTGGAATTGGAAAGTCTTTGTTGAGAATGACTTATGAGCGTTTGTTACTTGTTGCTCCATCTGAGAACATGTACATTGTTACGAATGCAATGTATAAGGACCTGGTGAAAGCACAATTGCCAGAGTTAAGCGATAATCAGATTCTTTGTGAGCCGGAACGAAAAAATACTGCTCCGTGTATTACTTATGCTGCTGCAAAAATTTATCAGATCAATCCTGAGGCAACATTAATAGTTGCTCCTTCTGACCATTTGATTATGAAGGAAGATCGTTTCGCTGAAATCGTAAAGACAGCGATTACTACCGCAAATGCGAATGATAGATTGGTGACGCTTGGAATCAAACCTACACGACCTGATACTGGTTACGGTTATATTGAGTTTATTGAAGACGGAGATATTTTACCTGGTCAGGTCAAGGATGTTAAACACTTTACCGAAAAACCGAATCGTGAGTTAGCAGAGATATTTCTCAAGAGTGGAAATTATTACTGGAATTCCGGGATTTTCATTTGGAAAGCTTCTACCATTCTGCATGCAATGGAAAAGTTTAAGCCAGAGCTTTACGAATTGTTTACGAAGGAAAACCACAAATACAATACTTCAGAAGAGCAAGCTTACGTAAACCAATGTTTTGCTGAATGTGAAGATATTTCTATCGACTTTGCGGTCATGGAAAATGCCAAGAATGTCGACGTTGTATTGGCGAATTTCGATTGGTCTGATTTAGGAACCTGGGGAAGTTTATATTCTCATTTGGACAAAGACTACAACGGAAATGCAGTTATCGGGGAGAACGTTCATATGATCAATTCGGAGAATTGCATTGTGAATTTACCGAACAACAAATTGGCTTTGATTCAAGGTTTGGAAAATTACATTGTTGTTGAATCCGACAATATGTTGATGATCCTGAACCAGCAAGACGAGCAAAATCTGAAGAAGTACATGGAACCAATGCAGGAGAAAAGCCCGCAGTTTTTTCCTAAATAAGCTTCATTTTATTTAGTCGTATTTAGTTTCCAGTCAATCGTCATCTTCGTTTCTTCTTTTATTTCTGGATCGGAAAGAATGAACTCACGGATGTCGTATGCTTCAAACATTCTGTCAACTAGTTTGTTGTTGAATTGAATAGAGAGGAACAGGAGATCAACGATGTCCGTTTTTTGTTCTGGAGTTAGTTTAACAGACATTTCTTCTGCTTCAAACTCTACTTTTTCTCCAAGATACGTATGTAACGTGGCGTCTTGACGTTCAATAAACTCATAGTTTCTTCTATCGTGCATTGCCTCTGGAAATTTGAAATAGGAAATGGCTATGAAAGCCAAACAAAAGAAGGTGTACACTTGAAATGATCGTTTCAGCCGAACTTCTAAAATCGATTTTCTGAAAATGAAAAAAGTTGCTGTTGCTAAAGCTCCAACTAATAATAGAACTCCTAAAGAACCAAATATGGCTAGCATGATGTATTCATCTCTTGGAGTAAGCGGGTTTTCTACCAAAAGAGAAAGGAAACCTGAAATTACTGTGAATACAAGCAGTAGAATTATCCAGAAAACAAGTTTGAGTTTTGTCATAAGTTAAAAGTGTGAGGACTAAGTTATTGTTCTCTTTCCAAAGTTGTTTTCTGAATTGGATTTAATTTCTATTTTCACGCGGTAAATAAATACACATGACTCAGATTAACGGATTTAAGGTAATTGGAATTTCTGTTGAAACTTCAAACAATGAAGGTCAGGCAATGAACGATTTAATGGCGCTTTGGTCGCGATTTCAATCGGAGAATTTACTTGACCGAATTCCGAACCAACTGAGTTCTGATATTTATTCGATCTATACCGATTACGAAAGTGATTACACTGGAAAATACACTTGTATTTTGGGATTAACGGTTTCTTCACTTGATTCTATTCCAGAAGGAATGGTGGGTAGAGAGTTTCCTGCTCAAACAGTTACTACTTTTTTAGCTGAAGGCATTCTTCCCACTGCGGTTGCCGAGAAATGGCAGGAAATCTGGGCTGCTGATAAAGAGTTGAACCGAAGTTACTCTTACGATTTTGAGATTTACGGCGATAGAGCTAGAAACAATGATCAAAGCGAGGTAGATATTTACATTGGAACGAAATAGTTCATTCTTCCGGAAATCTGTTATTCAGTAAATCGAAGTAGCTCAAGGTTTCAATTACGATTACACCACCATTTGTGTCACCATATCTTGCGGGAATAAATCCGTTGTAAACCATGATGTGTTTTAATGTGGCTGAAGGAATTCTGCTGAATTCCAATGTTTTTACACCATCAATTAACTGCAAAAAACCGTTGTTTCTGTAACCTTGAAATTGAAGTTCATTTTCTTGGTTTAACTGTATGTTAGATGTTATTCCGGAGACCAAAACCTGAAGTTGAAAGCGGTTTGTACTTTGTTGAATTTCCTTTCTGTTTAATTCTGGTCGCTCAGGTGTTTTGTAAGGAGGCGCCCAAAAACAAACAATTAGTTCCACTTGTTTGATTGTGATGTTCACAAACGCAATGCCATCTTCAAGAACTTTAAAATTGTATTCGGCATAAGTGGTATCGCCATAATTAATGCATCGAGCATCGTAAGTTCCTACAGGAACACTGTCAATTCTATATCTGCCATCAATATCTGTTTGAGCTATGTAAGTTGCAGTGCCACCGATAATCTCTACATGGACAAAAGGAGCGTAGTCTTCTTCTATTTCGTCCCATACTAAACCTGTTACAGCTCCTGTGGCTACTTGAGCGTAATCGATATTCGCCATAAAAAGAGTCAGTATGAGGATGAAGTTTTTCATGTTGATTGGCTTAATGAAATGAATGAATTTTCTCCCGGTTTCCAGGAATTTCGGAATTTCGGGAAATCCCTGCCATCGCTGATATATCAAGGACTCAGGAAATGTACTCCCTGAGAATAGCTATCAAAAAAAACGAGGCACTCAAAAGAACACCTCGCTTTTTCGGGAGTTGCTACACTATTTTCTATTCTCCCACTCTCTTAATAAATCAAAGTAGCTCATTGTTTCCATTACTACAATTCCACCAGTTGTGTCACCATATTTTGCTGGAATTGCTCCTGAATAAACCATGATGTAACCTAAAGATGCGCTTGGAACATTTTGCAATTCTGTCATTTTAACGCCATCCAGGTAAGTGATGAAGTCTCCTTTTCGTGCTCCTCGGAAAACCAATTCACCGTCACTTGTTTTTTGAACGTCAGTTGACATAGTAGCAATCATATCAACAGCACTGAATTTTGAAGGAAGGTGTTTGATGTCTTTGGCAGTGAGTTTCGTTTCCGGGTTTACACCTTTACTCAATCTCAAGTAAGCAGGTGTGATTTCTACTTCTTTCAGAGAACGTCCAGTGTTATAAACATTTCCAACGGATGCAATTCCCTCTGGTAGAACTTCTACTTCGTATTGTGCATAAGTGGTGTCGCCACGATAAACCAGAAAAACATTATAATTTCCAGGAGGAAGTGCTGTTAAACGGAAACGACCGTCAATATCAGTCATCGCCATGAATACTGCATCACCACGTTTTGTAACGGCTTTGGCTTGCGTAATTGCTTCTGTAGTATCTTCAGATGAGTAAAAAGTTCCAACAATATCTCCAGTTGTTACTTGTGCCATTGCTCCTAATCCAAGGAAGCAAGAAATGGTTAAAAGAATTGATTTCATATCTATTGATTTTAAGTTTTGTAAAACGTATTTCCATTGAGATACACGCTTCATAAACATTCCATAAAATCAATTCATAATTTCTTTACATTTTTTTAAAACAGGCTGATTTAAAACGCTTTCAACTTCTAAACTATATGCAAAAAAAAATCCCGCGCTAACTGAGGTTCTCCAAGTTAACGCGGGATTTTAAAGTAATTATGTTTTAAAGCGATTCTGCAACCACTTCTTTTACTTCTGGTAAATGTTGTTTCAATAGGTTTTCAATTCCACCTTTCAACGTTGCAGTGCTTGATGGACAACCAGAGCAGCTTCCTCGCAAGGCAACAGTTACAACTCCGTCTTCAAATCCTACAAAATCAATTGCACCGCCGTCACCTTCAACAGCAGGACGAACATATTCGTCTAGCAATGCGCGAATCGGATCATCAAATTCTGTTGCGTCGAAAGATTTCAATGGTTGTTTGGTTTCTTCGTCCACTTTTGGTTTTGCAGCTGGCATCATTACCAACACTTCATTACCATCAGCAACCCAGTTTCTTACAAATTCACGTAATTCCATGGCAATGAAATCCCACGAAACATTATCTGTTTTCGCAATCGTAATGAAATTGGAAGTCATGAAAACTGTATTCACGAATGGAAAATCGAACAATGCTTCTGCTAAAGGAGAAAACCCTTTTGCTTCTGCTTTCGATGTAAATTCAGCCGAATCACCAGGCATCAACAAATGCTTGTTGGTTACAAACTTCATGGTGTTCGGGTTTGGAGTCATCTCCACATATACTGTAACAGGAATCTGTGCCATTTTTTTCTTTTTAGACTTTTGGACTAAAGACTTGAGACGAAAGACCAACATGGAATTGATATTTCGTTTCAGTTCTTAATTGTTTTACAAAATTACGAGAAAAAGCAACGCAATGAGTGAATTTAATTTCCGTGGTAACTATTTTCTATATTCATCTAATTCGCTTGGTTCGACGTGCACCAACACGTCTGCAATTTGAGGGAATTCGGTCATTAATTTTTCTTTCAGCTGATGTGCAATGTCGTGCCCATGATGTACGGACATATTTCCATCTACGTGAACATGAACGTCCACCCAGTAACGCATTCCCGATTTACGGACGTTGCATTTCTCAATCAGATCGATTTCTTCAATCGTATTTCCTACAGTTCTGATCTTTTGAATGAAATCGTCATAAACATGCTCGTCCATTACTTCTGCCAATGCCGGACGAAGAATTTTGATTCCATTGTAATAGATAATTCCCGCAGCAATCAGGGCAGCCCAATCATCCGCTTCTGCATAATCATCTCCAAAAATCAAGGCGATAGTAATTCCAACTGCTGCAAAAAGCGAGGTAATAGCGTCACTTCTATGGTGCCACGCATCTGCTTTCAAGGCTGTACTTTCCAAATCAGTACCAACTTTAGTCACAATTCTGAAAATAACTTCCTTGGCAACAATTACACATAGTAAGAAGTAAAGTGTAAACGGTTCTGGACTATTATGCGGAGTCATGATCATTTTGATGCTTTCCACAACAATTAAGGTAGCTGCGCCAAAAAGTAAGGTTACCACCAAAAAAGTAGTGAGCGCTTCGGCTTTTCCGTGACCGTAAGGGTGATTTTTATCTGGCGGACGTTGTGCGTAACGTAAACCGAGAATCACCAAAATGGATGAAAGTACATCGCCAGCCGATTCAATGGCATCCGCGATCAATGCATATGAATTCCCGACAATACCAACGAAACCCTTTGTTACTGCCAAGAGTACGTTTGCTAGTAAACTGAGTACTGCAAATTTTTGGGCTTTCTGATGTTGTTCCTGCATCTGAATTTATTTTCCTGTGCAATTGGAGCAGGTTCCGGAAATGGTGAAGAACGTTTCTTCCAAAACGAAGCCGTTTGGCAAATTGAAATTAGGAACTACTTCCTCCAGACAAGTCAATTCGTTACAAACCCTGCATGAAAAATGAATATGCTGATGTTTGTGTTTTTGTTGTTCATGGTCATGATGTTCGTGATCACACGTTGAACAAGCCGCGTAATTCACCACGCCATTTACATTCACTACTTTGTGCACCAATCCTTCGTCAACCAATCTGTCTAGAACGCGATAAATAGTAACTCTATCACAAAGTCCGTTTAGTGCGTGTTGAATGGATGGTTGAGAAAGTGCCACATTCGATTCATTGACCATTGCCAAAATGGCCTTTCTTGCCTGTGTGTTTCTGGTAATTTTCATGAATTTGTTTGATGAATGCATTGTAAAGTTAGTAAACCTTGCGTTAATGGTAAAAGAAGTTTCGTAGCATTTCACGAATTAGCAATTTTTTAAAATATCTATTAAATCAAATCGTTTACATTTGTTCAGTGAAATCGTTTTTGCAAATAGTGTTTGTTGTGATCATCCTTGGTGGAAGCCTTGGAATTCCTGTGTATCAGCATACTTGTTTGAATGAGAACAGAAGTGAACAAGCTTTATTTGTAAATACTACTGAATGTCACGATGACGAAGAGCAACATGCTGAAATGGCTTGTTGTCAACCGGAGAAAGCACCAAATACTGTTGATGACGGATGTTGTACTGATGAAGTAAGTGCTTACAAGATTTCATTTTTCAAACAATTTCAAACCGAATTTCAATTCAGTCCTTTCGATTTTCCGAAAACGAATGCCCTGAAAATTTTCAATTTATCAGGAATTCATGTTTCTGATTCGGAAGTATTGGCGTTTGCCGACTTACCACCACCCAAACTTCTCAAACGTTTAGCATTAATACAGGTCTGGAGAATTTAATATTCGGTTCTATTCATTAGAACTCGAATGTTGAATTAATTATACCTATATGAAATTTATTATATCATTCCTGTGTATAGTTGCGTGCTTTAGTGCAAATGCGCAATTGCAAGGAATCGTCTTCGGACAAAAAGATGGAAAAAAGACGCCGATCAAAGGCGCAAAAGTCTCGCTTTCTCAAGCAAAAGATTACGTATTAACGGAAGAAAATGGTCGTTTTGAGCTTATTCTTCCGAAGAATCTCCCAGATACATTAGTAATAACGGCAAAAGGATTTAGAACAGATTCTATTCCGGTGAATGCAGAAGATCGTTTTTCAGGTTTGGAAATTGTTCTTTTCTCAATCAAGGAAATGGAGGAAATCGTGATTGCTGCGAAACGAGATTCAAAAAACTATTCGCGCTTGAAGCCCTTGTTGATCGAACAACTGGGAGAAGGAGAATTGAAAAAGGCCGCTTGTTGTAACTTATCAGAATCGTTTGAAACCAATGCTACTGTTGATGTGAATGTGACAGATGCGATTTCTGGAGCAAAGAAAATTCAATTGCTTGGTTTGGATGGCGTTTACACGCAATTCCAAATGGAAAACGTTCCTTTCCTCAATGGTTCTGAAAGTAGTTTTGGGTTGAATACCATTCCAGGAACCTGGGTGGAATCTATCCAAATTACGAAAGGAACTGGTGCTGTAACCAATGGCTACGAATCCATGGCTGGTTTGATCAATGTTGAATTTAAGAAGCCAACCAAAATGCCATATTTGGCTGTAAATGCTTACGGTTCGGTAATTGGTCGTGGTGAATTGAATTTGCACGGAAGCCAGATCATCAATGACAAATGGAGTACGGCAACTTTTGCTCACGGTTCAACTGTGGCAATGGAAACGGATAGAAATAACGATGGTTTTTTGGATGTTCCACTTTCCAAAACGGCTTCATTTTTACATCGCTGGGAATACCAAGGAGATAAGTTTGAAACCCGCTTTGGGTTCAATGTCTCTTATGATGAACGCAAAGGTGGACAAGTTTCCGGAATCGATTCTGCGTACAAAATGTTGAATAGAAACCGTCACTACGACTTTTTTGCAAAAACAGGCTGGGTGTTCGATAAACATGGTAGAAGCTTTGGTGTTGTTTACCGTTTGAAAAAACAAGAGATGAATGGAAACTATGGTGTTCGTGAATTGTTCAGCGACGAAGTAAGCGGAAATGTTATTGCGATTTACGATGGAGAAATGGGTTCTGCTGCTCACAAATACAGAGCTGGAGGATCCTTGTTTTATCAGAATATTACACAACGAAGTGGTTTTGTAGATAAGCGTGAATACGCTGTTCCAGGTGCTTTCTTCGAATATACTTATACAGGAATTCGTACTGTAGCGGTTTTGGGAGCACGACATGATGCTCCAGTTGGATTCAAACAGCAATTCTCTCCACGCGCACATTTGAAATTCATTTTGGACGAGCGAACAGACTTGCGTTTAACAGCTGGGAAAGCGTGGCGCTTGCCCTTGATTTTATCGGATAATTATTTCCTTTTGGCAACTTCGAAAACATGGAATGTTCCAACGAAGATTGAACAGGAAGAAGCCTGGAATTTCGGGACATCTGTTGTTCGTTCAGGTAAGTTGTGGGACCGAAATGCAAGTATCAGCATCGACGTTTTCCATACGCGTTTCCTGAATCAATTGGTGGTCGATCGTGACAGATCTGTGGATACGTTTTATTTCGAATACCAACGAAATACATCTTACAGTACCGTTAGTCAGGCAGAAGTTAGTTTTATGCCAACACAAGTTTTAACTGTTCGTTTGGCTTACAAATATTTAGATGTTCGTGCTAACTACGGTGGGAAAATGCAACAACAGGTAATGACACCGCGTCATCGTTTCTTAGTGAATTTGGCATACGAAACAAGAAACAAAAAGTGGAGTTGGGATGCAACATTCTCACTATACGGGAAAATGCGTTTGCATGATATTGTTGACGAAACCGGTCATCATCATGGCGAATATACTTCTGTTGTGCCAAATGTGCTTTCGCAAGTTACTTATAGAACGAAGAAAATGGAATGGTATCTTGGAGGTGAGAATCTGTTGAATTTCACTCAAAAGAATCCAATTATTGCTGCCGACCAACCTTTTGGCGCAAACTTTGATGCAACTCGCGTGTGGGCTCCGGTTCTTGGAACTGTGGTTTACGCCGGATTTAGAATGGAAATTAAACGAAAAGATAAAGACGATGAATAAGTTGAGAATACTAATGGTGATGTTGCTTTCAGTTGTGACGTTATCTGTACAAGCACAGAAGAAAGAAAAAGTAAAAACCATCGTAATTCAAACTTCTGCTGAATGTGGAGATTGTGAAGAACGAATTGAGGGTTTATTGAATTATACCAAAGGTGTTTCGTTTGCCGAATTGAATTTGGAAAACATGAAGCTGACTGTGAAATTCAAGCCATCTGTGATTACAGAAGCAGAGATCAAAGACAAGATTTCGAAGTTGGGTTACGATGCTGACGATGTAAAAGCAGAACATGAAGCTATGATGAAATTACCGGAATGTTGTCGTCCACATGGAATGGAGGAACATCACGAAGGAGACTAGAAACAGATATTAGAGAATAGGAGAACCCTTTGTTGGCGAAAGCTGATGAAGGGTTTTTTATTGAACGTTCAAAAGATGCACAAGGGATCAAAAAAGGATCAAGAGGTTCAAAAGATCAATTTGTTTCTTATTTGAACCATTGAACCATTGAACCATTGAACCATTGAACCATTTTGGTCAGTTAATTCTCCGAATCACTCTTCTTAAAGATCCCACCAACTTCTTTTCCTAAACGCTGAAGTGTTTCCACACCAACGGTCAATGGTCCGGAATTCATGTCATCGTAAGTTCCAAAAACGGTGTCGCTTGTTTGTTGCGCTGGATACACGATTACACGATCAAATTGATCGACCATTTTCTCCATTTTCGAACTTAAACCATCAAGACCTGAACCAGCAGAAATCGAACCTTTTCTGGCCATAATCATAAACACAAGTGAATGATCCGGATTCTTCGGTTCATGTTTCAACAACTCATCATGCGATTGAATTTCTGTATGTGCAAGCACTGCACCTGATTCTTTCAACTCAAAATACTCTTTTACCTTAGAGAAGGTTTCCTTTGTACTTACAATGTCAATATTGAGTTTCAATTCTCTACTGATTCTATTCAAACGGTCGAGCCACTGCGTGAAACTGGTTTCTACTTCACAAAGTGGTACACACGATAAATAGATCTTTTTGAAAGAAGCGAATTTGCGATCGAA
>CAMLET010000003.1 GCA_946479125.1 uncultured Flavobacteriales bacterium | reverse complement strand
GTAAACGATTACCCTGGATTCGTAGCAAACAGAATTTTAATGCCCATGATCAACGAAGCAATTTACACTTTGTTTGAAGGTGTTGCAGGAGTTGAAGAAATTGATACTGTAATGAAATTGGGAATGGCGCATCCGATGGGTCCTTTGCAATTGGCTGACTTTATTGGTTTAGACGTTTGTTTGGCAATCCTTGAAGTATTACACGATGGTTTCGGAAATCCGAAATATGCACCGTGTCCGTTATTGGTAAACATGGTTACCGCTGGTAAAAAAGGAGTGAAAACAGGAGAAGGATTCTACTCTTGGGGACACGGAACGAAGGACTTGATCGTAGCTCCGAATTTTAAAAAATGATTTGACTTTAATTGAATAACGGTAGGGGCAGCTCGCGAGCTGCCCCTACGTGTTTGATATCATTCCAACCATTATCTTTGCCAAAAAATTACCCACGTGGCTGCAAAGAGAAGAACATCAACAAAAAGACCAACAACAAAACGTAAATCAAAGAAGAAATCGAAATCGATGCTTTTCTTTTGGTTGCTGCTGCCTATTGGAATCGGAGCTTTTTTCGTTTTTTGGTACAAGTCGGATAAGCATGTTCAATCTTCTGCAAAATTCTACGAGATCGTTCCTGAAGGATATAAAAGTGTTGGGATTGATGTTTCTCATCATCAGGGAGAAATAGATTGGGATGCTTTGTTAATCGATGGGCATTTCGACACTATTATCGATTTTGTTTATTGTAAAGCCACAGAAGGAAGTGATCATACAGACACGCAATGGGCAAGAAATCGGGAATACCTGAACGCACGAGGTGTTCACAATGGTGCTTATCACTTTTTCAATCCTAAAACACCACCACGACCTCAGGCGGAGCATTTTCTTTCGGTTTACAAGCACCGCAGTATAGACATGGCACCAGTTCTTGATGTTGAAGAAGAAGGATTTTCTGATGAAGATCTGATTGCCAAGATCAAAATTTGGGCTGAAGAAGTAACAAAGAGAACAGGAATGAAACCTGTCATTTACACTTCTTTGTCGTTTTACGAGACTAAATTCAGAGGAAAGTTAGATGGATATCAGTTTTGGTTGGCGGCTTATAGTAGAGAACCTCAATTTATGAGTGATCCTAATGTAATTCACTGGCAATTTTCCGAAGAAGGAAAACTGCCAGGAATTAATGAGAACGTAGATTTGAATGTTTCAAACCTAAGCTTCTTCTAGTCGTTGCGCTTCAAAGTGATGCGCCACATTAGCCATTGGTTGGCGTTATTTGGGTCAAAATTGTTCGGTGAATAAAAGAAATCGTTGTCAATACCGTAAGCCGACCAAATTTGTTTGTTCTTCTTACTCTTATCAACAGTCCAGATCAAATCACATCCAACAGTGGTATCACAAAGCGCGTTTTTGAAAACGATACGCTTGTTTTTATCATCTGTATATAACTTGTTCGTTACTTTCAATGTATCACCGTTTGCATCAATGTAAGTGAATGTAAAGTTCTTCACCGTTGTAGAATCTTCGTGGATATCAGAGATAACGATATCTCCACAGTTAGAAATATCCTCATAAACATCTTCACTTCCACCGGTTGTGATAACCATTCTTTCAGATTGTTCAATAGTCCAGTTTCCAACCAAACCTTTCATCTTTCTCTTCTGCTTGTTACACGACATAATCGTAAGAGCAGCAGCTAATATTATAATTCCAAATTTTTGCATGACTTATTGCTCTTTACCAATTAAATAAATGAATCCAAATCCGTAAGAAATTCCTTTGAAGTTTGTACTCTTCAATTGTCCATTGTCTGAAACATATGAAGAAGGATTATCCACGTAAGTATCGTAGTTGCTAGGGAAATCTGTTGGCTGCGTGTTATTGTTACGCTCATCAACAAAGTTTCTTTCTTTTTCATCTGGTCCCATCACAAAAATTGGAGCAAATGCACGAGCAAACAACAAATATTTCTTGTACTTGTAAGTTGCCTGAATACCAAATTCCATTGTTTTCAGATTTGAAGTATACAAACCATTCAACTTGTACTCAGAACTAAAACTTTCCTGTCCATTTGGATACAACGTAGTGTACTCAATGAACATCTTACTCAAGTTAGTAGTAAGCATTCCTTCTAACCAGTACTTGTTTTCTTTAAATGTTCTACCGAAAGTAGTCGTAATGAAATTGGTTGAATAACGCACTTCCATGTGTTGTTCAACTCCATTTGTAAAGACAGCCTGATTTTTGTCCTTTCCGGAACCGAAGGCGTAATCAGTACTAAATGTCCATTTGTTTTCGCCGTTTCCTAGAATTACACGAAATCCACTTGTAGTAAATGTTTGACCAAATTCACCTCCTTTGTATTGGTGAAATTTTTCCGACATTCCTGCTCCGTAGCGTTCGTTAAATCCGACAACAAATTTGTTTAGTCCTGCAGGATCGATTGACTTAAAACCATAGTACGAACCCGTATAGGTTTTCTTCATTTGAATAAATTGGGCTTGCGCAGTTAAAGATGTTAGCAGCAGTGTCACCCCCAGGTATAGTTTTCTCATAGTTCAAAAATATCCGTGAAATTGATATATCATATAAAAAAACTAAACGTTTTGTATGCATGCATACCACAAACGTGGTAGATATCTCGTAACGTATTGAACATTAAGTCGAAACAATTGTTGAATTTTAAACGCCGTTGAACCAATTCCAGGTTGGGTTGTAAGCTATTTTCAAATCTGATTTTATGAGAACTTTCTTCCTTTTCCTTGGTGTTATTTTCACATCATTAACATTCGGTCAATCTTCCATTTCATTCAAGCCTGTCTACGGAGTAATGGGTTCACCGCTTGTGAACTTTTCACAATTTGAAACGCTTACTGACTCGGTTGAGCATTACAGAGAAAATAGATTAATTTCAGCTCAAGATTTTGTTGCTTTCAGCAAGGAAAAAAACACGATTATTCTTGATACACGATCCAGAAAGTTTTTCGATCAGAAGCATGTAAAAGGAGCAATTAATTTGCCCTTTGCAGAGTTTACACAAGACAATCTTGAAGCGTTGATTCCAGACAAAACCACCAGAATACTGATCTATTGTAACAATAATTTCGCAGCATCAATGATTTTGGTGACTGCTATAGATGTTACAAGCCTTGTGCAAGACCCTTCATTCGCAAGTAAGGTTAGTCGGCAAATATCATACGACATCAAAGCAGCTATGTCCGACTCGAATCGTATAAATAAAATCAAATTCAACACTCACGAATCCTTTAAGGAGCTTCCTGTCTTATGGAAAGAAGCTGTTATAAACAAAACCTACACACTCGCTTTAAACATTCCTACATTCATTAATCTGTATGGATATGGTTATCAAAACATTTATGAATTAAAGGATATTATAGCAACATCGAGTTCCGATGAACTACAATTTGAAGGAACAAACGTCGATCCGAATCAAATCAAAGCACAGCTTTTCGTATCGAATCCGTCGTCTCCTTTGGTAAGCTACACAGATCTACAGGAGTTGGTAGATTTGGTAAAACCGCACAGAGAAGAACGTTTGATAACTCTGGATCAATTCAATCAAATGAAACTGGAAGAAAATACGATCATTTTGGATACACGTTCGAAAGAAATGTACGACGCAAAACATGTAAAAGGTGCTGTTCATCTGGAATTCTCTGAGTTTACCCAATCTACATTAGATGTATTAACAGGTGGAGATAGAAATAAACGTATTCTGATCTATTGCAATAACAACTTCATTACCGACTTGGAGAAAAATCAGCAAGACCGTTATTTCATGAGTAAAGTGGCTTTGAGTCCGCCGAAATTCATGAATGAGCTTACACTTGCACTGAATATTCCAACTTACATTAACTTGTATGGATACGGATTTCAGAATGTTTATGAACTGAATGAATTGGTGGTGACATCGGATCCGAGAATTCAGTTTGAAGGAAGTTCTATTAAGTGAAAAATCAAAAGTGAAAAGTCAAAATTGAAAGGCGTAAATGGAAATCTTGAGACCAAAATCGTCACATTTTTTGACTTTTGCTTTTTAACTTTTGACTTATCTTTAGACCATGTTAGAAAAATCGACTTTTGAATTTTTAGATAAACTAAAAGCAAACAACGACCGCGACTGGTTTCAGGCGAATAAATCCATTTTTGAAAAAGCTCAGAAGAATGCTGCCACTTTTGCGGACGAGTTGTTGGCAAAAATGAATAAGCACGACAATATCGAAACGGAATCAGGAAAGAAGAGTTTGTTCAGGATTTACAAAGACACCCGATTTTCTACGGACAAAACACCGTATAAAACTCACTTCGGAATGCGATTCAGCAGGGCTACTGCTCAATTACGTGGTGGATACTATTTTCATTTAGAACCTGGAAACTGTTTTGTAGGTGGTGGATTTTTCGCTCCAAATCCGGAAGATCTAAAACGAATTCGCGAAGATATTGATTTCAATTACGAAGAATGGAATGAAATTCTAAACGAACCTCATTTTGCAAAAACTTTCGGAGGATTACGTGGTGACGAAGTAAAAACGGCTCCAAAAGGTTTTGACAAGAATCATCCGGCGATCGAACTGCTGCGTAAAAAGCAATTCATTTTTACGCACAAATTTTCCGACAAGGAAGTTCTTGCTCCAGATTTCGTAACCAAACTCGATGAAACATTTCAGGCATTTCGTCCTTTCTTCGACTATATGAGTGAAGTTTTGACGACGGATTCGAATGGGGAAAGCATTCTTTAATTGAAAATGGAAAATGTATAAATTGAAAAGAGGGATTCACTTTTAAAGTCATCCCTCCTTTTACATTTTCAATTCTCAATTTTAAATTATTAAGGTCTATTCTTCACATATTTCTCCAACCACATATCTTGTTCCCACAACAAGTGTAAGATCGATTCTTTCGCTGCGTAGCCATGACTTTCTTTTGGTAAAACCAAGTAACGAACCGGGGCCCCGAATCCTTTCAATGCTTGAAAATAACGCTCACTTTGAATTGGGAAAGTTCCGGGATTGTTATCATTTTCACCGTGAACCAACAACAATGGCGTTTTCATTTTGTCGGCGTAATTGAATGGCGACATTTCGTTGTATGTTTCCTGAGCTTCCCAGTAGTTTCTTTCTTCTCCCTGGAATCCGAATGGAGTCAATGTTCGGTTGTAAGCTCCACTTCTGGCAATTCCAGCCGCAAACAAATCTGAATGTGTCAATAGATTTGCGGTCATGAATGCTCCATAGGAATGTCCGCCAATTGCTACTTTTCTTCTGTCGATATAACCCAATTTATCAACCGCGTCGATTGCAGCTTTTGCGTTCGCAACCAATTGTTCAAGGAAAGTATCATTCGGTTCTGCATCACCCTCACCTACAATTGGGAAAGCAGCATCATCCAGGACAGCATAACCTCTCATAACCCAATAGATTGGAGAACCATAATTAGGGAAGATGAATTCATTCGGATTTTTTGTATTCTGTGAAGCACTGTTTTTGTCTTTGAATTCTTGCGGATATGCCCACATAACCATTGGTAACTTTTCTTTTTTAGTCTTGTCATAACCAGCAGGCAAATACAAAGTCGCTGTCAATTCCAATCCATCTTCACGTTTGTAAGTAATGACTTCTTTGGAAACACCATTCATTGCCGCAAACGGATTCTTGAAATTCGTAATTGCAACTGGCGCAGCTTTTCCAGTCATTTTACGGATATAGTAATTCGGATATTCCGTTGGCGCTTCAATTCGAACCAGTAACTCACCTTTCTTTAAATCAATGATTCCTGAAATAGCCTCTAACTTATTGGTGTAAGTAGAACGATAAAGTGTTTTCGTTGCTTTTGTGAGTAGGTTAAACTGGTTCACAAAAGGGAATTGACCTTTCTCAGTAAATCCATCACCAATCATATACGTTTCCATTCCATTCAATTGCAAAACGTAGCGGTTGTATTGATTTCGAACAGTTTCGAATTGTCCGGGATTCCCGTATTCATCCTGCGAATTTCTATCGAACAAAACAGCTAACCCTTTTTCCGGTGCTGAAGGATTGAACACATACGTTTTCTCGTTTCTGGTATTGTACCATGAATCGTAAACAATACAAGTTGTAGAAGTTCCCCAAAGCACTCCAGCATAGCGCTGTGGCGTTTTTACAAATGATTTTAGGTCAGAGTTACTAAACGGTGCTTTCCACGTAAAAACCTCATCTCTATGATCTACTTTCACCTCTGGGTCACCACCGTCCAATGCCACTACATAAGTTAATGTTGCTGGTTCATCAGAACGCCAGGAAATAGAACGTTTATTGGCTTCAACAGCCATAAAACCTTTTGGAAGTTTATCCAACACAGGACGATTTTCGATCAATTGTGTCATTTTTCCACTCAAATCATAAACCTCCGTTTTCATTGCGAAACGACTCCACGGAACGGCATAGGAAAACGGTTTTGATAATGTATTCACCAAAACATAATTTCCATCAGGAGAAAAGCTTTCACGCGTATATAATCCGGCATTCATCCATTTCGTTGCTTTTCCATTCAGATCGAACTTCCACAATTCTGACGTTGCCATTTTCTCAAAATTCTCTTCATCCAGTTGATTCTTTAATAAATCGGGATAAGTTCTATTCTGTGCTTTCGAACCATCGCTTACTGAAACAGAAGGTCCAAAAGGAACAGTTGAAACAGCGTCTCTGTAAACAGGTTTTGAAGGCAGAACATGCACTAAAAGTGATTTTGAATCGGCGAACCAATTGAAAAATGAACCTAGGTTCGCATTCAATGTGGCATCAGATAATCGACGTGCGATTTGCGTTTTCACATCAATCACCCACAATTCAACTCCAGTTGAAACAATATTTCCACAAGCAATACTTTGTTCATCCGGACTCCAAGTCAGGTTCACCAATTTCGCATTGGCAGGAAATCCTTGGACCATTTTAGGCTCACCCGCTCTATTCAACTGAATGGTCACTTTCGTTGTGTAACGCGCACCCGAAACCATATTCGTTTGTGGATTGATACGCTGTCCAGCCAATTTCAGTTCAGGTTCAGATACTTCCTCAATTGTCTTGTACATTGGGCTGTATTGGTAAACCAGATTCTGCTTTTTGCTATCCATCATTACAGATGGCGCGCGTTCAACATCTACCAGATCCAAAATCTCTTTTGGCGGTTTTTGGTAAGAAATGGATTCCTGAGCAAAGCTCAAAATGCTCGTCAGAATAACGAATGAAGATAGTGCGAGTGTTTTCATGGGATGAATTTAGTGAATTAACGATGGAAATCTTATGAGTGAAAGACTTATTTTTACTTCAAAATAAATGATCATGCGATTTCTATCAATTCTCCTCCTTCTGTTTGCCACTTCTTGCTCTTCTGCACAAAATACGACCATTTCACCTGCTGAATTCCAAAAAGCTGTAACGGAATCAAAAGTTCAGGTTCTGGATGTTCGAACTCCGGAAGAATACAAGGAAGGATTTATCAGTGGAGCTTTACTCGCCAACTGGAATGATCAAACAACTTTCCAAAGTGAAATCTCTTCCCTTGATAAAACTCAAACTGTTTACATCTATTGCAGAAGTGGGAAACGTAGTGCAGCTGCTCAGGAATGGATGCTGGCAAATGGGTTTAAAAGTGTTGTGAATTTGGAAGGCGGAATATTGGCCTGGAACGAAGCTGGGTTGGCGACGGAGAAACCGAAGAAGAGCAAAAAATCAAAAAGAAAGTAACAAAAGTCGAATCCTTTCTTATCACTAAATCAAATCCTCCTGAATGAAACTGCTGCTGACATTACTTCTTTTGATTTCGCTGGATTGTTATTCTCAACTGAGTAGCAAACGCATGTTTCAATTGGACAGTATTGTTTCTACCATTCCTGTAAAAATCAAGAAAAATGCTTTAGGAGTTCACCATTATCTTGACAGTTTAGGAGAAAATGATGAAGAAAAGATTTGGATGTTCTACGGATTCATTGGCACTTATCTAACATATGACGAAAAGCGTTTTATGTCTAACGACGGCGCACAATACACACCATATACAACTGTTCAAAAGGGCAAAGGAGTTTGTAGGGATTTTGCGGATTTGTTTGATTTCTTCTGTGAAAACAGTACCATATCGTGCATCAAAATAATCGGTAAAAGTCCAACTAACTTCAGAACCAAATTCAAGAGATATACGCATGGCTTGTTCAGAGACATCGGTCATGAATGGAATATGGTTTATTTCAACAATTCATGGAATTTGGTCGATCCGACATGGAGCCATATTGAAAAGAAAACGGCAGTTCCAGTTTATGACAAAAAGGGAAAGATCATTAAAAAGATCAGTGTTAAATCTGTTTCGAGAGATTACTATTGTGCTTCAGCTGAATTTATGGCTCTTACTCACGCTCCGGAAAACCCTGCTTTTTATATGTTTGCGCAAATTCCAACTTATAAAACGGCATTCAAGAAGCATCGACAAAAGAATTATGCTGAAAACTTTGATTTCAACAAGTATTTAAACTTACCTCTAGCTGTTGGTCTTGAAGAATTCAATCCTGTTTTCCTTTCTCCTTCGCTTGAATACTCAGAGTCAACATCCGAGACTTATTTCTTTCGCGAAGAACTAGCGAAAATAACTGCAAAACGAACAAAGTACAACCCGTTCACTCTTCAGACTTATCAAGAAGATTCATTGCGAGCGGCGAATCTTTATACTCACATGCAAGCAAATTTCAAGTTCGTGTTAGATTCAGAATACACTAATTTTCTTTTAGCTCATACAGAATTAAAGACGAAGTTTTTGAAGGCTGAAGCGAAGAAAAAGAAACGGTAGATTACAAATTGGAAGAAACTAAAGTGCTTAATTATGAAATACTATCTCATTCTTGTTTTCTGTTTTGTAGGTTTGATGGTCGATGCTCAAAAACTGTCCATCGAAAACAATTCTCAACAATCCGATTCAAGCATTCAGATATTCAAGAATTATTTGATTGATAAGAAAGCTATAAATCCCAATCACCAAACTGTACTTAGAATATATGATTATCATCTTGGAATGGATCCGATGAACCTGGAAATTGCAGGTTATGATATGAGAAGTTCCATTTTCAAGAATTTCAGTTCCGCAGTCAAATTCAGCGTAACAGATAGCAGTACCAATTTATCGTATGAAGGAATTGTTCTGGAAAAGCAAGTCTTTGTCAGCACTATCCAATTCTTCAATTTCAATAATCCTTATCTCATCGAAAGGTCCATTGAAAATCGGTACAACAAGGTATTAAAAGCTCATTATCCTAAATGCACTTTGGATACTATTTACAGTTCTTTTGTCAACAATGAGAATGGAGAATATATTGGGGAATTTCATACGGAATACAAAACACTCACACGACATGGCTGCCTTGTAACCGAATATTATTCTATCATTCCACAAAACTCTTTTACCGCATTGGAAAATTCTTCTGATTGTGAACCCGTAATTGTATTCTATACTGGAGCTTCAGAGGAATTTTTCATTAAAGGAAAATGCATTGGTGATCGGTTTGAAATGTATGACAGGTTCAATCATTTGATTCACAAAGGGGTTGCTTCAAGGTATTTGGAAAGTTATATTGAAGTAGGGAAATGAATGGTTAAAGTTTTGAATCTTGGAATTTCAAATCAGACTAACTGCATTTGAAGAATTTAGCCAAAAACTTTATGAGAATTGACTAGCCTAATTTTAACGATATTACTATATGGTGTTTTTGGGTTAGCTAAAATTGAAATCCTATTTCGAAAGCAGGTCAATAGCCACCTCCCGCTCCGTCCACAATTCGTCAATCGTCAACTCAATCTGTAGATTACGTTTTAGCCAGCCTTCCATGTAATGTCTATGTATTGCCGGCTTCCACTCCACTAATTGTTGTGGTTCTGCCCGTTGTTCACGAACAATTCTGGAAGCAATTCGTTCCAAGGCATTTGAAGAATCTGTATAATCGAAACGCTCTCCGTCATATCGTAAATAGCAATGGGCTTCCGGAATACTATCATAAGCTTTATCAGAAAAGAAATCTGTCAGTTTAGGATGTGTATCAGCATTCATCAAAAAGATCCCAACAATCAGTTCGACATCTTTTTGACCATTCTCATCAGCCAAATAAGCGAGAATGGCGTGCTTGGAAGAACAAGTCCCTTTTCCTTCGCTTAACGTGAGTAAAAAATCATGTCGATTGGCATTTCTACCATATGGAAGTTGTTGCAAGTAATCACAAGCCGAATGGAAATCATTAATTCCGAGTTCACGAAAAGCTGAAGAATAAATCTCTGAGGATGTGAGTTGGAAATTGATCATATTAAATTGAAAGTTGAAAATGTAAAATTGAAAAGAAGGAATTTTCACCTTAAAGAAGAATCTCTCCTTCTACATTTTCAATTCTCAATTTTCAATTGCGCAAAGCGCTTACATTCCTGGCATTCCGCCTTTCATTCCGCGCATTTGTTTCATCATGCCCATCATGTTCTTCGGATTGCTCATCATTTTCATCATCTTCTTCGTGTCTTCAAACTGTTTCATCAATTTGTTAACCTCCTGAATATTTCTTCCTGATCCAGCAGCAATTCTGTTTTTGCGTTGAACGTTGATCAAAGAAGGATTAGCTCTTTCTTTTGGAGTCATGGAATAAATGATAGCCTCAATGTGTTTGAAAGCATCATCCTGAATATCTACATCTTTCACCGCTTTCCCCATTCCCGGGATCATTCCCATCAAATCTTTCATGTTACCCATGCCTTTGATTTGTTGAATTTGAGCTAAGAAATCGTTGAAATCGAACTGATCTTTTTGAATACGACGTTGTAGACGTTTTGCTTCTTCCTCGTTGAATTGTTCTTGTGCACGTTCAACCAGGGAAACCACGTCACCCATTCCAAGGATACGATCGGCCATACGTTTCGGATAGAACACATCCAATGCGTCCATCTTCTCACCTGTTCCAACAAATTTAATTGGCTTGTCTACAACAGTTTTGATTGAAAGTGCGGCTCCACCGCGTGTATCACCATCTAATTTAGTTAATACAACACCGTCGAAGTTGATTCTTTCGTTGAAGGCTTTTGCAGTGTTTACAGCATCTTGTCCTGTCATGGAATCCACAACAAACAAGGTTTCAGTTGGATTAATTGCTGCTTTTACATCAGCAATTTCCTTCATCATTGCCTCATCTACAGCCAAACGACCAGCAGTATCGACAATCACTACATTGAACCCATTACTGCGCGCATGAATAACGGCTGCCTGAGCAATTTTAACCGGATCTTTTTCTTCTTTATTCGAATAAACCTCAATTCCAAGCTGCTCACCAAGAACGTGCAATTGGTCAATTGCCGCTGGACGATAAACGTCACAAGCAACCAAAAGCGGTTTTTTATTTTTCTTCGTTTTCAAGTAATTTGCCAACTTTCCTGAGAAAGTGGTTTTACCAGAACCCTGAAGTCCCGACATCAAAATAATTCCGGGATTTCCCTGAATTTGAATGTCAACTTCATTCGCACCCATCAATTCTACCAACTCATCGTGACAAATTTTTGTCATCAACTGCCCAGGAGAAAGAGAAGTCAAAACGTTTGCTCCCATCGCTTTGTCCTTCACTCGAACTGTAAAATCTTTCGCTGTTTTGAAGTTAACATCGGCGTCAAGTAAAGCTCTGCGAACTTCCTTAAGCGTTTCAGCTACGTTAATTTCAGTAATTTGTCCGTGACCTTTTAAAACTTTAAAGGCGCGTTCGAATTTGTCCGTAAGATTTTCAAACATGATATTGAGCGTTTATTCTTTGCCTCCATTATGGAAGACGAGTGCAAAAATAGGGAAAATAGAGTAAAGACCTGAGACAAAAGACAAGAGACTTTTTTCTTTTGTAACGTTTTTTTGGTGCTTTTACTCATTCTTTTATAACGAAAACAGTTGTTAACCTCTAAAAGTCCTTTTTTTGTCTTGAAATGCTCATTTACGTTGAATCATCAATAGCTATATTTGAGTACAAATCCTGTGAATGAAATTGCTTCTACATCTTACCCTAGGCGCTATACTTTGTCTTTTATTTGCGAACAATAGTCAAGCACAATCCTTTGTGATTTCCAAGCGCAATGCAAAACACATTTCAATCGTTATTCCAGAAAAGTCAACATCCGACGAAAAAAATGCCGCTGATTTATTGAAGAAGTATTTCGGTGAAATTTTCAGTAAGGAATTTAAAATCACTACAAAAACGGGAAAGCCCTGTATAAAGATTCAATGCGATTCAACTTTTCATCCTGATGCTTACAAAGTTCAAATTGGAATCAGATCAATTAACATCACTGGTGGTTCTCGAAAAGGCTGTACTTACGGTGTTATTGCACTTTTAGAACAGTACTTTGGCTGTGCGTATTTGAGTCCAAACTACAAGGTTATTCCAAAGAAAATAAAAATGAAATTGGTTCCGTTCACCTTTAGCGGATCACCAAAAAACGATGTTCGCATCATCAATTTGTATTTCGGAGAAGATCAGGAGTACAGAGATTGGCTTCGACTAAATACCATAGAAGAAGTTTATCCAAAAGGCTATTTCGTTCATACTTTCCATAAACTTTTACCATGGGAAACTTACTTCAGTGAACATCCGGAGTATTTCGCTCTTGTAAACGGAAAACGAAGTATAGACCAACTGTGTACAAGTAATCCTGAAGTAAGAAATATTATTGCTGAAAAGCTAAAAGCAGAAATGAAACTGCAAACAGATAAAGTAAAATGGTCTGTAAGTCAGAATGACAATTTCTCTTATTGTCAGTGCGATAAATGCAAACACATTATTGAAGAAGAAGGAAGTCCCGCCGGACCGATCATTCATTTGGTAAACGATATTGCTTCACGTTTTCCAGATAAGATAATTTCAACTTTGGCTTACCAATACAGCAGAAAAGCGCCGTTAATAGTAAAACCCAATTCCAATGTGGAAGTGATGCTTTGTACGATTGAAGTATTACGTCATGCACCAATTGAAACAAATCCTGAAAGTGCCGATTTCAAAAAAGACATAGAAGATTGGGGGAAGATCTGTTCCAATATATTCCTATGGGATTATACCATCAATTTCAATCACAGCATTTCACCTTTCCCGAATCAACATATTCTTCAGCCAAACATTCAATTCTTTACAAAGAACAATGTGAACGCGCTTTTTGAGCAGTCGAACAGCACAATTGGTTATGAGTTTTCAGAATTGAAAGCCTATTTACTTGCCAAACTCATGTGGAATCCAGACATGAACTTTAAAGATGTTCGAAATCAATTTCTTGTTCAGTATTACGGTGCCGCAGCCCCAATGATGAAAAGTTATATTGAAGAATTGGAAAATGATCTGAAGAAAACCGATAGTAAACTTTGGATTTACGAGCATCCCGTGGTTCATCAGAATGGACTGTTGACTCAGGAAAAAATTGACAAATACAAGGGCATTTTTGATGCTGCTGCTCGAGCTGTTATACCTGATCAAAACTACTGGAATCATATTAACCTGGCACGTTTACCGCTTCAATATGCAGAAATGGAAATTGCTACCAATAATATGTTCTCTGAACGTGGATGGTATCAACTGGTAGATGGAAAAGCAATTCCGAATGAAGATCTATTGGAAACGCTGGATCAATTTGAAGAAACATGTTTGAGGAATAAAGTTCCAACAGTCAATGAAGCGGAATTAACTCCACAGAATTACATCAGTTCTTTGAGACGAATGATCGATGTGAACATAGAAGGAAATCTGGCTTTCGAAAAGAAAGTAACTGCATCTACTCCACCTGACCAAAAGTACCAGAACGGAGATTTGTCGTATTTAACCAATGGCGTTAACGGGGCAAGCGATTACAACATTCACTGGCTGGGATGGTTCGGGAAAGACGTAGAATTGACACTTGAACTCGATGATATCACAACAGCACAGAACATTTCAATTAATTCCCTTTGGAACGGAAAAAGTTGGATCTTACATCCAGCTCAAATAGAATGCAGCATCTCTATTGATGGCGAACATTATATTTCAATCGGAACGCAAAAGATTCCTGGTGAACAGCAAAGAGAAATTCCAATCAGAACCTACGAATTCAACCCAAATGGTGAAGCGTACCGATATGTGAAATTCAAAGTTACTGGAATGCACACATTAGGAAACTGGCATCCGTCCGCTGGAGAACCGGCCTGGTTCTTTTTGGATGAAATCAGCATTAATTGAGAATGGAAAATTAAGAATGTAGAAGAATTGAAACGTGCTAAAAAACAATCAAGAAATTACATAATAACTAATCATTCTAACACTTCCATAGCTTTTCAATTCTTCATTATGAATTTTCAATTGGTTTCGCGTTGAGTTTCGAGTGTTTGCGACTATAAGCGAAGTAAATGATCAATCCAACTACCAGCCAGATAGAGAACGCAATCCAATTATCTAATTTCAGTTGAGCCATCATGTACAAACAAGACAATAATCCCAACAACGGAATCAACGACAGGTTATGTTTGATGGTAGCAATGGTAATTCCAATGGTGAACAGAATGAAGATCCACATCGGAATTTTGTGAGCAAACAATCCGAAACCGGAAGAGTACAAACTTTTTTCAGTTCTCCCAAGTTCTTTAATATCCGTATAAAACTGTTCGCTTTTTTCATCAGAAGAATAGTAATTTTCGACATCGTTTTCCGCTTTCTTAAATCCTTCTGGATCTTTCGTATCAACTGTAGCCTTAAGCGTCAACGTTTGTTTCGTAGACAACTCTCCCAAAACTTCTTCAACCGATTTCAGTTGCTTCTCGTTCTTTAAGAAAGACATCGTACTTTCTTTATAATTCAAGAACAAAATAAGAGCTGAACCAACAACCAAAAGTGGGAGGACATATTTCCCATTTACGTATGGCGTTTTGAATTTCCCTTTCGGAATATCTGTCTTGTTCTGAAGCACCAAAACTCCACCACAGACTAAAACGAAGGCAAACAAGGTTCCGATACTACACAAATCAGTTACAGTAGTCAAATTCAAGAATAGAATTGGAATCGCTACAACAAAACCAACAACAATCGTTGAGAATGAAGGTGTTTTGAACTTTGGATGAACTTTCGCAAATTTCGGAGGTAACAATCCGTCACGACTCATTGACATCCAGATACGAGGTTGTCCCATTTGGAAAACCAACAGTACAGAAGCCATCGCAACTACAGCGGAAACAGCAATTACACCCGACATCCATTTCAAATCCAGTTTCTCAAAAACATAAGCTAACGGATCTCCAACACCCAATTCTTTATAGGAAACCATTCCGGTTAAAATCAAAGCGATAATAACATACAAAACGGTACAAATAATGATTGCCCACATCATTCCACGAGGTAAATCGCGCTGTGGATTTTCACATTCCTCCGCAGTTGTAGAAATAGCATCAAAACCAATATAAGCGAAGAAAACAGCAGAAACACCTTTAAGAATTCCTCCAACTCCATTTGGAGCAAACGGACTCCAATTATTTGAGTCGACATAGAAAATTCCAACCGCAATCACCAATAGAATTATAGCTAGTTTGATTACAACCATTAAGTTACTCGCATTTCGACTTTCCTTCATTCCACGGTAAACCAACCAGGTAATTAGAACAACAATAAGAATTGCGGGTAAATCGAAAATAAGATGGAATCCACCAATTGTAGGTGCACTTTCCCATGCAGCTTTCGCGGACTGTAATCCGGCACTCAGGTTTTCAATCGATTTCCCACCATTAATCAAAGACATTGCTTCATGGTAACCATTGGAAGCAGTCATGTAATCCGTTTGAATCCAACCAGGTAAATCTATTCCAACACCATGCAGCATTCCTGTAAAATAATCACTCCAGGAAATGGCGACGGTAACGTTACCAATTGCGTATTCCATAATGAGCGACCAACCAATGATCCAGGCGATAATTTCACCAAAAGCAACATAAGAATAAGTATACGCTGATCCGGCTACCGGAACCATTGAAGCGAATTCGGCATAAGCGAAAGCAGCAAATCCACAAGCCAGAGCTGTAAACAAGAAAAGGAAAATTACAGCAGGTCCACCATCGGCACTTGCAGTACCAATTGTACTGAAAATACCAGCACCAATAATTGCTGCAATACCAAAAGCGGCCAAATCACGAACGCGTAAATGTTTTCCTAAAGCATCGTGACCATCTCCGCCGTTGTTTGCAACAGACGCAAGAATATCACTTACTTTCTTCTTTCTAAATAGATTGCTCATAGTTTCACAAGTGTGAACAAATGTAATTAAAGCTAATTGAAAATGTAGAATTGAGAATGTAGAAGAATTAGGGACACCAGAATTATCGTTCCAACTAATCAGTTTTAGAAATGGAATTCACATAAACACAGCGCTTTTCAATTGTACATTTTGAATTTTCAATTCTTTTTATTTCCAACCTTTACACATTTTGTGAATTATTAAGTCAATATTGATAGAAACATAGAGCTGAAAATCAGAATTTTCATTTCTTTGCATCACAGAAATTAATTAAACTATGAAAAAAAGTCTACTTTTTGTTTGTTTAGCGCTTACTACTACAACATTTGCGCAATTCACAGACGCTAACTCACCCCAAGCAGGAAATGGTGCAAACATGTACGTTCTTGATACATTCGTAACAAATTACGCAGGAACAACAGGTTCTGGTGTTACTTGGGATTATTCAGGAGCACTTGGTGTTTTAGATACAGAAATTAAATCGGTATCAGTAATCAACGCAAGTACATCACCTGATTACTCTGATTACCCTTCATCATTGATCAGTATTGAAATCCCTGGATTCATTACATCTTTCAATAAATCTAATGCTTCTAGTTATTCATCTCAAGGTTTCATCTTTGAAGAGCCTAGCTTTGGAACAGTTAAAGCTAAATTCAATGTTAATGATGAGTCTTTGATGAGTTACCCTGCTAACGTTACTGACGCTTGGAACGATGTGGTTGAAGGACAAGTTTTTGCAACTGGACAAGATTTCGATTGTACAGGAACAGCTTCAACTACTGTTGATGGTTCTGGAACTTTGATCTTGAACTCAACAACTACTTTAACTGGTGTTTTGCGTTTCAAAATCAAGGATTCATTGTTTGTTGACGGAGGATTGTTCGGAGATGTGATCATGAAAAGAACACAATACGAATACTACCACCACGCAACTAGCAACTTGCCAGTTTTCGTTCACTCTACGGTTGACTTAGAAGTATTTGGAACTGCACAATCTACAGGAATTGTTTTAAGCGCATACGAACCAGATGGTTTCATGGCTGTAAAATCTGAAGAATTAACAGGTGTTTCTGTTTTCCCTAATCCAGCAACTGATGTATTAAACATCAACGGATTAACTGAAGACGCGACAATTGCAATTTACTCTTTGAATGGTCAATTGATCAAAACAGTTGAATTGGCAATGGGAACTTCAAAAGTTTCTGTTGATGAATTGACTGCTGGAACATATATCGTAAAAGCTACAACAGCTAACGGTACATTGACTTCAAAAATTTCAGTGAAATAATACAACTTACAATCATACCTTAAGATCCCTGTAGCTTTAATTAGTTACGGGGATTTTTTTGTTTATAACTATAAAACTGTAACCTCTCAACTTCCTTGCATTTTCATGATATTTGATCTGCTAATTTTCAAGCATGCGAACACTCTTTACCTGTATCTTTTTTCTTATTTGTTTCGTTTCCAATTCTTCGGCTCAGGGCTCTATTGAATTGAATCCGGAGGAACGTGCCTATCTTTTTCATATCGTCAAAAAGAGTCCTATTCTCGACAATTCGATTGGAAGATACTTTGAGTATAAAGGTCCCGACATTCGTTTTATGAATAAGGAAATCAATTATGATTCTATTGAAACGATTATCATAAACAATCCTGCAGCATTAAATATTCGAACTTCCGAAATTGGGAAATCGCCACAAGGAATTATTGCAGAAGCTGCGAACAAGATGGCGCTATGGGAACTAAACAAGGTGCTTTTGGCTTCTCGTCAGGGGGACAAAGATCTGGAACGTTATCAGGCAAAATTCAACGAGTTTAACATGTATTTAATGGAGAAACTTCCTGAATCTGCTATAAAAAAGACCGACGAAGGAAATGAACCTCAAAAGAAAATTCAGGCATTGATCAATCCAAGTTTGAATTTTCAGGACAAAAATGCAATGGTCGCTTCTTTCAATTTCCTTAATGAAGAAGAACAGCTTAAAACGCTTGAGGCTATTAGTTATGCCATTAACTCCTACGTTGAAAAAAGAGCGTATCAAATTTATCTCGCGCTTGGTGGAATCGCTACAAAATTCGACAGTAAACTAATTGCTGCTGGTGACGGCTCTGATACGTCAGGTCTCTTAAATGAACGTGAGAAAGATGAAAACGGTCGCTGGAACAAAGGACTTCCCAAAGCAGTTGGATTGTTTCCTTATGATGTGAAATTGAAACCAGCTGAATTGCGCGACAAAACGAATCTGGATGCATTAATGTTTCCAACACTCGATTTTGAAACGGTTGGAAATAACAAGTTGACTCAGCTGCATTTTGATGTTTGGGGCTATAATTCGAACAAACAAACTACTGTTGTTGTAGAGCGAAATGGCTTAAGCTATCCCCTATTCGGATCTGACGAAACACGCTTTCTTTCTCCTGATTCTACTTTCAGTTCGGGTGGAACTTTTATGACGGTGATTAACGGTCTTGAGCATGGGAAAATTGCCGATATCGAAGAGAAACTTTACGGAAAGAAAGGATATGAATTTCAGATCAAGGAAGCCGAAGAAGGTCGAGATGAGACAAAACTAAAAATCATGAAGGAGGAAAAAGAATATTCTGACCTTCATCAAAACACCATCACAACCAGCGACAGAGTTCCGCGTTCTGTGAAAAAGAAACGCAAAAAGGCAGATATGGGAACAAGTGGTAGTAACACGCGTCCTCAACCAATTACGCATTCAAAAGGAAAACCGAAGCGAGGAAGTGAAAACGATATTGTTTTCTTGTACGATAAGTTGGCGTATTATGAAAAACTGATAAAAGAACTGGAAGCGGAAAAGGCTGCTGCCATTGATCTTCTTGCTATTTATCGTTTAAAATTGAATGAATACAAACAAGCCATTGGAGCTCGTTGGGCAACATACGAAGAAAAAGACGGATTGTACATCTTCGAAGACTCCACCACTTTCGATTTATTGACGCAGGAGTTTACGTTTAAAGAAGATACTATTCAACGTGGATTTGAAGTGAGACTGGTTTCCATTCCGTTCTCACCACTCTCGAAAGAAGCTGATGAAGTAATGTTACACGTTAGCTTAACAGATGCCAAACCTGATTTTGATGCACGCTTACAGCTACAACTGAATGACGTTTTTGAGTCAAATAAATGGGATTTGAATCAACCATTACTTTCCAATGAAGACAGTCTTTCCATCCGAATGTTCTTCGAAAGTTTATTGGTTAAAAAGCCAATGTTTGAAGCCCTGGGAAGAGGAAATGGTGTTGGTGAATGGAATGGTGCGCAAACAGTACGTGCAAAAGAACGTGCTGAATGGGCAGCTTACGGAACTATTGGCAAAATGGATTCTTCTATGATTCGTTTACGTTCTACAGAAGTAAATATCTTCCTGAACCGAGGAACTTTATTGGAGGTTGATACCTATACAGATCCTGTAAAAACAAATCTTGTTGCTAAAAACGCAGATATTCAGGAACAGTTGAACAGATACAAACTGACAGGAAACGATTATTTAAGCGCTATGCGAAGTGCGGTTGTAATCGCGCAATTGAAGAAGGAGCTGAATGTACTGGCAGGAACATATTTGTCCAGAGAACAAGCTACAATTGCAATTGACAGAATGAACAAGGTAATTGATAGCATGCGCGTGGCAGTTGGTCAAACGTCGTTTACATGGCAGGAACTACTTACCAATTGAAAATGTAAAATTGAGAATTGAAAAGCACCTTACGTGTTAAAGAGTGAGAAAGAAAAGTCAACTGATTTTGGAGACAGAAATAAAGAACTTTTCCATTCTACATTTTCAATTTTCAATTATTTTATGGCTTTCAGCATCCGCAGTTTTCCCTGCATATCATTTCTTACTTCCACATTTCTGAAGCCAAGTTTTTCCATTGCTTCTTTCGTTTCATGCGCATATTCTTCATGTAGTTCGAAGTACAATAGTCCACCTTCGACCAAACGTGCTTTAGCTTGTTCACCCAGCGCAATGTAAAACAACAATGCTTCATCACTTGGAACAAATAGCGCTAATTCCGGCTCAAAATCGAGGACATTTCTGCGCATATTCTCTTTTTCATGAACTGGGATATAAGGCGGATTTGAAACCAAAACATCCAGCTTCTCAGCATATGGCAATTCATCACTCAAGGCAGAATGAACTTCGAATTTTACATCCAAGCGTAATTTCTCAGCATTTTTTTGAGCCCGATAAATTGCTTCTTTGGAAACATCTATTCCCCAAACATCTGCATGCTTGTAAAAATCTTTCAAAGCAAGCGCAATACAGCCAGAACCCGTACACCAATCTTCTATTCTACCTGAAAAATCACCAGGCAAATCATGTCGGATCCAGGCAGCCAATTCTTCTGTTTCTGGTCGGGGAATTAAAACTGAAGGTGAAACTTCAATTCGCAAATCACAGAAATAGGTGAATCCAACAATGTATTGATAAGGTTCACCTTCTATTAATCGTTCCAGAATCGCTTGAAGTTCTTCTTTATGCTGATCACTTAATTGCAATGTCTGGTTAGCCATTACATCGGCTCTCGTCCAGTTCAAAACATCCTCGCAAGCCAATAGCAAAATGTTCTTCGCCTCCCTCTCTCCGTATAGATTATCGAGTGTGTGGCACCAATAATCCGTGTATTCCTTTAGCGTAACCATGATCTAAAGTTAAAAGTTAAAAAGCAAAAGGCAAAACCGATTCGATTTTGCCTTTTCACTTTTACAATATGTATTTAGGCTTTCTAAAAGCAGACTGAGAATCCTGAGCTTGTCGAAGTACCGAAGTCTGCGTTATTTTATAACCGCAGGAATGTTCTTGACATCCTTGGAAGGATAAAACTGAATAGAACTTGTGTTTACACAATGACGCGTATCTTTATCTGTAAATCCTTCATTTAAGAATACGTGACCTAAATGTCCTTTACAGTTTGCACAAACAATTTCGGTGCGCATTCCATCAGCATCCGGAATTCGGATTACGGAGCCATCAATTTCATCATCGAAACTTGGCCAACCACAGTGTGACTCAAATTTGTCATCTGATTTATAAAGCGGATTATTACACTGACGACAAACATAAACACCTTTGTCCGTTTTCTCGTAATAATCTCCGGTAAATGGTCTATCAGTAGCTTTATGAAGAATAACATCTTGCTCCTGAAGTGTCAACTCATTGTATTTTTTACCACTTTCAGGTGATTTCTGTGACGACATTTTTACTGTATCCGGTTGCTGAGAACATGCAGCCAATGAAATGATTGCACACAATCCAAAAAGTATCTTTTTCATAATGATTTGTTTTTGTTTTTTGGAGTTACGCATGTATTAAAGATATGGATTTCCAGCAAGAAAATTTTACGCTTTTTTACCACAGCGAACAATAGTTCAATCGGTGACTTCGATACTTCGACAAGCTCAGCACTCTCAGTCATCGATTAACTAACATTTTTTATTGTTTGGAATGCGGTAGCTGACGCACTCGAAGCGCCGCTATTTTTTCAGCTTATCCAGCTCTACATGTAGTTTTAACCCACGCAGATTGTCACCAGTAGCCACTATTTTTCCTTCACCATCAATTAAGAAAGCACTTGGAATAAACTGAACACCGTAAGCTGCACCTGCCTTGTTATTTGCGTCGATAACATGATTTTTCCAGATCAAACCATCAGATTTAATTGCATCCTTCCATTTTCCCGGTTCACGGTCTAGCGATACAGAGAATACTTCAAAACCTTTTGCATTCTTAAACTTGGTTTTCTTGTACTTTCCATAAGCCTCAACTACATTCGGATTTTCTTTTCGACATGGTCCACACCATGATGCCCAAAAGTCTATTAGAACCACTTTTCCTTTTAGTTTACTCAAAGAAATAGTATCTCCACTTACTCCAGGCAAACGAATTTCTGGCGCTTTAGAACCAATAACTGGTGATACTTTTGGGGAAGATGTTAGACTCAACAAGCCTAATCCCGCAACTAAAACTATTAATAGACTTTTCATACAGTGTTCAAATTAATTCATACTTCGATAAGCTCAGTATGACGTTGTTTTAGCTTATACGTCTAATATCAGCTCCTAGATTTTTCAAACGAATATCGATGTCTTGATATCCACGATCGATTTGCTCGATATTGTGAATTACCGATTTCCCTTTAGCAGAAAGCGC
>CAMLET010000002.1 GCA_946479125.1 uncultured Flavobacteriales bacterium | reverse complement strand
CACATCAGGATTGGAAATGTCTCAAAACTCTTTACGTTTGAGCTGGTCTGCTGAAGAAGTAGATGCTAAATTACACGGAATCATGGTTTCTATCCACGAAGCTTGTGTGAAATACGGAAAAGACGATAAAGGAAATGTTGACTATGTTAAAGGTGCAAACATCGCTGGATTCGTTAAAGTTGCAGATTCAATGATTGATCAAGGATTGGTTTAATACCCGGTTCTTAAATCGTACAAAAGCCGCTGGTCATTTGACTGGCGGCTTTTTTGTTTCGATAATTGAGAATGATCTAATAAGGTCAACGTATATTCAATACGATCAGCTTTCCTTTTTTCAGAGTAGTCCAGTGAAAGGAAACAACCAATTCAGGACATAAAAAAAGGTCAATCCATTGATTGACCTTTTCCTTCTTCAATTTCGATATTTATTCAACACCATTTGCCGGAAGCGTTAATGTATTTGGTGTTGCTTTTGGTCTCAATGTATTTGTATTTGGTGTATAACCCGGAATGGTAGACTTTTCCGGAACTGGCTGATCAAATACCATTTGCGTTCCATTCCACCACATCGTTTGAGAGGTTCCGTTGGTATTCGTCTCATTATACATGACACCTTCCATTTTTTGATCAAAATCATTTGCTAAAATCTGTGCATCATGATCCATCGTTTCGTAATCCTTACGTGTACCGATCGCAATCCAGTTGAACGACACATTTGAAGTCCCTGAATTGTTCTCCATTACCGTAAACCCATTTTGATCATACGAAAGGATATAAATTCCATTGGAATTTCCATTTGGAGTCACTGTAATCGTCAACTCATCAGGGTTGGTTGAAATCGTATTCTTGAATTCAGGAGTAAATTCAACATAAACAGTTCCATTGTTCAGGTTGTTTTTTCCACGTGAGCTAATTTCAACTTTCATTGCGGAAGAAGCATAAACGGGTTGACGAGCAGCTTCTGTTTCTACCAACTGTGTAATTGGTTCGTTCGTGTAAGTTTTTCCATCCACATACATAGAATAGATCTCACCTTTAACATGCGTTCCGTATGCAAGACCTCTAATCCAGCCCCCCATCATTCCACCATAAATTCCCAAACCAATATTTGTATTGGTTTCAGCTAAAGCTGTATTTGTCTTATTTGGTCCCGCACCTTTACCTCCGGCAACACCATTGGTATAGGCCAAACCAAATCCGTATACTGAAATGTTAGTAGATCCAGATGTATAATAACCAAGCGCCCCCATAGAAAGTCCAAAGTTATAACCGAAAGCGCCACCAGTTCTAGGTACAGCACCACCTGAACCGTAGGTTCCGAATTTATATGCTCCAGCAACAGTAGATACATCTCCCTGAACACCAGCTCGTGAAACAGCAAAACTAGTTCCAGCTGTAGCTCCCCCATCAATCCCACGTGTTCCTGCACCATTAGCATTTGTTCCTGCGTACTCACCCTGAACCCCGGCATATATGGTTCCTCCAGATTGAACTGCACCATAAACACCTGAACCATTTTGGGTTGAATAGCCATTGATTGCCCATGGGAAAGTCGCATTACTGACACCATTCATCAAATCTCCTGCAAGCGCAGTGGCAGTAGTCCCAATAAAAAACTCACCCTGATTAGACAAACGCCCTCTTACTGTTCCGTTGGTAACAAGATCAACATGTTGGTTGGATGTTGTACCAAAGAAACCGGTAGCCGTTGGAGTATTGACTGCCGCAGCAGACGCACCAACCAGCCAATACGTGTTGGTGTTTCCGCCTAGTAAACGAACCCATTGAGCACCATCCCAATAATAGTAACCCGGCAAAACATTTGTAGGTGAAACACCAGCTGTTGCGGTATTGTAAACGAGCAAAGATGTTGTTGCCGTACCAGTAACAGGTGCAAAAGCAGCTGTGGTCGTTAGTGCAACACGCGGAATCAAAATCCCTTTATTAGCCATATCAACATCAAGCGCTGCGGAAGTAACCGCCGCTGCACCAGTTGAATTAATTGCCACATTCTGGGCAAAAGCATTCATTGAAAGCACAAATGCAATTGGGAGTAGTAATTTTTTCATGTTTGTATTATTGAAGAAGTAATATTCTAGTTTGCTTTAATAATCTGTTCTGAAATCAGTTTGTTACCATTTTTCATTCTAACCGAATAGAATCCATGACTGAATTGCAAATCCGGAACTGAAACGAAATTCGCTCCATACTGCAGTGTAACGTTTGTTTTATAAACAACGCGACCAGTTGCGTCAAAAATTTCTAAGAGTTCTTCGCCGTTGAAGTTTCCTTCAAACTGCATATATAATGTATTTGTAGATTGATCAAAGCTCACAAAAGTTTCATTATTGCTACAATCTGCCTGAAGCGATGACTTGATCAAACGATCACCGTCGGTATCAACTTCAACCAGTCGAAATGTTCCGCTTCTGTAAACCTCTGAGGTAAAGGAATAATTCTTAACTCCAGCTCCTCCCTGAGGAGCAATCATACCAATCACTTCAAAATTTTGACCATTCAAATGTTCAATTTCAAAATGATCAACATTATTTTCGTTTAGGGTTTGCCAATTGAATTTCAGTTGTTGATCATCACAAGTAGCTTTGAAATAAGAAACCTCAACCGATAACGGACTTGTAGTTTCACTTAATGTCCATGAACGCCAAAAATCACCAGGCACAACAGGAACACCAGAAGTTTGATTGGTAACAATATTTGTAGTACCCTGCGGCATATAATCTCCCCAAATGTTTGGACCGGGATGAAAACGCTGTGCGCCTAAATCAGCTTCAACTATATTGTTTCCTACCTGAAGATGCTCTGCATCTCTGTAAGTAAACGTAAACGAGGCACCTGGTTTTGTTCCATAAGAAGATGCATCTACAATCCAGAACCTATCAATAACATTATCCGAATTGTTCACCGAATTGGTATTGAAATCGTACATATGTGTAACGTCTGACGGACGATAAACATTGTTATCCCAAGATGGGCCAGGATATGTGGAAAAACGAATTATTCCGCCACCACTACCTGCAGTTCCAATGTTTGCCGTAAAAGGAATTTGAGTAATTACTGCCTGAGAAACGAACGGCATTGTGTATGACCCTGTGTTGTTCCCAATAAACCAAAACACTTCATCAAATTCACTTTCGGTCATGATTCCTCCTGTACCAGAATTAGTAATTGCGTTGGTTGCCGGATTTTCAACTACAAGCTTAGCTGAGTTATCGATCACAATGTATGAAGCACCAGACATAACAATCTGAGCCTGTCCAAATGCCAAATAGGATACGAAAACGGTTGAAAATAGTAAGTATTTTTTCATCGTAGGAGAGTGTGCAGTTCTAAGCAAAAATACCTAAAACAATCTAAAAAACAAGTGTTTACAATTTTTATTTTGAAAACCAGAATACAAATTCGATTTAGCCAATGCGTAAACTAAATAATAAGTCCAACTAATCTCTTTAATTAGAATCTAAAAATTAGAAAACATCCCCAAGTATTCATAACACGGATAAGTTGTTGAAAAATTTCACAATGTTTCTTTAAAGGTTATTTATCCTCCATGGATTTCAATTATTTTTGCCGTTCACAAAAGAGCTATGGAAGTCGCATTAAAAAATAGAACCATCCAATTCGACAGAACAGGATTTGAAGATCAGGAATTGTTGAACATTTACACATCAATTCTGAAACCTCGCATGATCGAGGAAAAAATGTTGATTCTGCTTCGTCAGGGAAAAATCAGTAAATGGTTTTCAGGATGGGGACAAGAAGGAATATCAGTTGGTGCAGCTTTAGCTATGAATAAGGAGGAGTTCATTCTTCCAATGCATAGAAATTTAGGGATTTTCACTACTCGTGGCATTCCTTTGGAACGACTTTTTGCTCAGTTTCAGGGTAAAATGTCGGGCTTTACAAAAGGTAGAGACCGCTCTTTTCACTTTGGAGCGAAGGACTATAATATCGTTGGAATGATTTCTCACTTGGGTCCGCAACTCGGTATTGCTGATGGAATTGCTCTTGCAAACAAACTGAAAAAGAACGAACAGGCAACTATTGTATTTACTGGTGACGGTGGTGCTTCTGAAGGTGATTTTCACGAATCACTAAACGTTGCAGCTGTTTGGGATCTTCCTGTAATTTTTACCGTTGAAAACAATTGCTGGGGACTTTCTACTCCATCCAATGAGCAATTCAGATGCAAGCAATTCATCGACAAAGGAATTGGATATGGAATGGATGCTTACCAAGTTGATGGAAACAATATTTTGGAAGTGATTCGTACTATTCGTCAGATTGCTGAATCTATTCGTGTTAAACCGAGACCATTCTTATTGGAATGTATGACGTTCAGAATGCGCGGACATGAGGAAGCTTCAGGTACAAAATATTATCCTGACGGACTTCAGGAAGAATGGGCGAAAAAAGATCCGGTTACGAATTACGAGAAATACTTAGAAGAAATTGGTGTATTGACCGAAGAACTGAAAGCAAAAGCTCGTGAAGATATTAAAGCGGAAATTCAAAATGGATTGGATATTGCTTTTGCAGAAGGTCCGGTTACCGCAGATCTAGCAACTGAAATTGCAGATGTTTATGCACCATATGTTCAAACAGTAATAAATCCAAAAAGCGATTCAAAAACTGAAAAACGTTTAATCGACGCTGTTTCTGATGGTTTACGTCAATCCATGGAAAAATATCCTGAATTGGTTATTATGGGACAAGATGTTGCTGAATACGGCGGTGTATTTAAAGTAACTGAAGGTTTTGTTGAACAGTTTGGAAAAGAACGCGTTCGCAATACTCCAATTTGTGAATCTGCTATAGTCGGTGCTGGGCTTGGGCTATCCATCAACGGGATGAAAGCAATGGTAGAAATGCAGTTTGCCGACTTCGCAACTTGTGGATTCAATCAAATTGTAAATAATCTTGCAAAATCACATTGGCGTTGGGGACAAAATGCTGATGTTGTAGTTCGTATGCCTACTGGAGCGAACACAGCTGCAGGTCCATTCCACAGTCAAAGTAACGAAGCATGGTTCTTCCATACTCCGGGACTAAAAGTGGTTTACCCTGCTTTCCCAGGTGATGCGAAAGGATTATTGAATGCGGCAATCGAAGATCCGAATCCGGTTTTGTTCTTTGAACATAAATTCCTTTACAGAAGTATTCGTGAAGATATTCATGACGATTACTACACAACTGAAATTGGTAAAGCGGGGTATGTTCGAAAAGGAGACGATTTAACTATTGTTACTTACGGACTTGGTGTTCACTGGGCAATGGAAGCTTTGGATGAACATCCTGAAATCTCAGCAGATTTGATCGACTTGAAAACATTACTTCCTTTGGATACGGAAACGATTTACGAGTCTGTTCGCAAAACAGGTAAAGTAATCGTATTCCATGAAGATTGCATGACTGGTGGAATTGGTGGTGAAATTGCAGCTCTGATCAACGAAAAATGTTTCGATGGATTAGATGCTCCTGTGAAACGTGTTGCGTCATTAGACACACCTGTTCCATTCGCAGTTCCGTTAGAAAAACAATTCTTACCAGTAGATCGCTTTAAAGCAGCGTTAGTTGAGCTTTACGAGTTCTAACAACGAGAACACATTTAAAAATATTAACCGCAAAGAAAGAAGAGCGCAGAGATTTAGTTCCTTTGCGCTCTTCTTTCTTTGCGGTTTATTCTATAATAACTATCCTTTGATAAGCTTATATCCTGGATATTTACTCATGTCGAAAACAAATTTTGAATCTTCGACTGTAGGGTTTGATGTAAACTTTGTTAGTGAGTATGTCATTACAGTTCCGTCTTTTGCTTTCATTACTGCCTTCTTCAATTCGTTTCCACTTTTAGAAATGTAAACCGTAATGGTGTGATAATTTGCAGTTCTTGCGTTCTTCGGAAAAAGATTGATCACATGAACCTTCTCTCCATTCAATGTTTCCTCTTTATCGTATTTGTGTGTGAATCCTTTTTCCCAAAGCGTCATCAATCTTTTTGGATTCATTGATTCTTCATCATCCTCGTCAGCTGCGGTTTCAACAACCTCTTTGGATTTTTTCATCACCGACCAAGTCTTGGTTCCGTTACAAATAATACTGTTTTCACCGTAAATTGCTGAGAATTTCTCCCCTTTTACCCAACCTTTACCTGTAACCGTTGAGCTCGTTCCGTTTGCCGCATTTTTGATTGACGCACTAAACTCCAAATAAAACGTTTTGTTCGTCTTTAACTTTGCTGAAACTTTATCTAAGATTCCTTTTGCCTTAGCATCTTGGGCTACTGAGTAACCTGAAACGATTAGAACTAAAACGAGTAATATACTTTTCATGACTATTAATTTCCGAAACGGTAATCATAAATTGTGCCATTGACGGAATTCCTAGAAAATGAAGAATTTACTTCTTATTTGAACCGCAAAGAAAAAAGAGCGCAGAGCTTACATTCACTTTGCGTTCTTCTCTCTTTGCGGTTATATTTAAATTCACTCTTCGCGTTTTTGTTCCAACAAAAAAAGGCTACTCTTTCGAATAGCCTTTCACATATAAAGTCTTTTTGAATTATCCGTTTACTTTCTTGTATCCTGGATATTTGCTCATGTCAAATACAAACTTTGAATCTTCAACAGTTGGGTTAGACGTGAATTTTGTAAGTGTGTATGTCATTACAGTTCCGTCTTTCGCTTTCATTACAGCTTTCTTCAATTCGTTATCATCTTTTGCGATGTAAACCGTAATTGTATGGTAATTTGCTGTTTTAGCGTTTTTAGGATAAAGATGAATTACATGAACTTTCTCACCGTTCAATGTTTCTTCTTTATCATATTTGTTAGTAAAACCAGATTCCCAAAGCGTCATCAATTTCTTAGGATTCATTGACTCTTCGTCATCGTCATCTGCAGCTGTTTGATAAACTGTTTTCTCTTTTTTAACAACAGTCCAAGTTGATGTACCGTTTGAAATGATTGTGTTTTCGCCGTAAGTAGCTGAGAACTTCTCTCCTTTCACCCAACCTTTACCAGTTACAGTTGAACTCGTTCCGTTTGCAGCATTCTTGATCGTAGCGCTGAACTCAACATAGAACGTCTTGTTTGCTTTGATCTTAGCAGAAACTTTGTCTAAAATTCCTTTTGCCTTAGCGTCTTGTGCTACTGAGTAACCTGACACGATCAGAACCAAAGCGAGCAAAATGTTTTTCATATCTCTTATAATTTTCGGTGCAAATATCAGAAATTGTGCCATAATTTCCAGATATTTTTTTCAACTATTAACGTTTACCTCGATTTAAAGAAGTGAAAAACAATGCGTTCTAACAGAGAAAAATCGATTTAGGATTATTTTAATCCTTTAGCTGAAAGGAATTCTTCAAGCGCTTCTATATCGCCGAACAATACTTCGCGAGCCTTAGAACCCTGGAACGGACCGATTATTCCATAACCCTCCAATTGATCTACAATGCGTCCTGCGCGGTTATAACCCAACTTCAGCTTTCGTTGAAGAAGAGATGCGGAACCTTGATTATGAATAACCACTAAACGCGCTGCATCAGCAAACAAAGCATCAATATCGTCTAAATCAATATCATTTCCGTCTCCACCTTCTGCACCAACATATTCTGGTAACAATAAAGCTTCAGGATATGCACGCTGCTCTCCAATGAATTTACAGATGTCATCAACCTCAGGTGTATCGGCAAAACCACATTGAACACGAACCATGTCGGAACCAAGCGAGATCAACATATCTCCACGACCAATTAATTGATCAGCACCAGAAGCATCGAGAATGGTTCTTGAATCGATCTTAGATTGAACACGGAACGCAATACGGGCTGGAAAGTTGGCTTTGATCATACCTGTGATTACATTTACAGACGGACGCTGCGTTGCAACAATCAAGTGAATTCCAATAGCGCGGGCAAGTTGAGCAATACGTGCAATAGGATGTTCAACCTCTTTACCTGCAGTCATGATCAAATCAGCGAACTCATCAATCAAAACGACGATGTACGGCAAGTAGCGGTGACCTTTTTCAGGATTCAGTTTCCTCGCAATGAATTTGGTATTGTATTCCTTAATAGTACGAACCTGAGCTTCTTTCAATAATTCGTAACGATTATCCATTTCAATACAAAGCGAATTCAGTGTGTTCACCACTTTCGATGTATCTGTAATAATTGCGTCTTCTTCACCTGGAAGTTTCGCTAAAAAATGTCGTTCAATTCTGTTATAAAGCGTTAACTCCACCTTTTTCGGATCGATAAGAACAAACTTTACTTGTGCCGGATGTTTCTTGTATAACATCGACACAAGAATCGCATTCAAACCAACGGACTTACCTTGTCCGGTAGAACCTGCAACCAACAAGTGTGGCGCTTTGGTAAGGTCGAACGTAAAGGTTTCGTTGGTAATTGTTTTCCCCATTACAATTGGTAGATCGAAATCTGAGTTTTGGAATTTCTCAGAAGCAATTAACGAACGCATAGAAACCATGTCTGGCTTACTATTCGGAACCTCGATACCAATGGTGCCTTTACCCGGAATTGGCGCAATAATACGAATTCCAAGAGCGGATAAACTCAACGCAATATCGTCTTCTAAGTTCTTGATCTTCGAAATACGAACTCCCGGAGCCGGAACAATTTCGTATAGCGTAACCGTTGGACCAACCGTAGCTTTGATCTTCGCTATATCAATCTTATAATGAGAAAGCGTTTCAACAATTTTGTTCTTGTTTTCTTCTAATTCCTGTTTGTTGATGTTCACCTGTCCGGAACCGTATTCCTTCAACAAATCAACCGGAGGAAGCACATACCCTGACAAATCCAAGGTTGGATCATAATCGCCGTATTCCTTTTGCAGAGAATTCATTTGATCTTCTGAAAGTTCAGTTTCAGGCTGCGCAATAGAAACCGCAAAATCGCCTTCATCAAAACCTTCCAGATCTAAATCGGGAACACCAACAACCGGGGCAACTGGTGGAACCGGAACTTCAAATTCCGTTTCCTGCTTCTCCACTTCCTGATGAATAACTACAAAACTATCCTCTTCATCATCCGAAATGTATCCATCATCTTCAAGCTCTTCCTCGTCAGAAACCTCATCTTCATCAAAACTGATGATTGCCGATTCTTCATCTTGCAAAATTTCATCATCCTTAATGGTATTCACTATTCGAATATCACCAACACCTTCTGTAGCAACAACTTCTTCCTCTTCCGTTTCTTCTGAACCAGCTTTCATTTTGCGGAACCATGAAGAAATATCAGCGTTGAAAAGAACAACAAGAGAGATCCACAGTAATCCAACAATTACCAAAAATGCTCCAAAGCTTCCAACGGAAAGCTTCAACCAGTTTACGATTGTGAATCCAAATGTTCCGCCCAAATATTCAATTTGAGGAACGAGATAAGCGAAGAAGATTGATGTCCAAACCATGAACAGGGATGAAACCGCGATTGAACGTTTAATCGGTAAAAGGCGAATGTTCCACATCCATCTGAATCCGATCAGGAATACGCAAAAAGAGATTGCAAACGAAGAAATTCCGAACCAACGGTACATGAATAAGTGCGACATCCAAGCCCCAAATTTCCCTAACCAGTTTTCAACCGGTTCCGGATTTTCATCAAAAAGAAAAGCGAATAAAGTTTTGTTTAAAACACGGTCCTGATCTGCCTGCCACGTAAAAAAGTAAGATGCACAAGAAAGAAAAGCAAAGAAAGAGAAAAGTACCAGTAGAATTCCGACAATAGTCTTTGTCCGTTTCTTATCGAAACGAGCAGCCAAACCTTTTAGTGGAACAGCATCAACCTTTGCTTTTTTTGCAGTAGTGCTTTTTGTTGACTTACCAGCAGGCTCGTCTTCAACATCACCAGTTGTATAACGCACTTTCTTGGTAGATTTTTCTTCTACAGGTTCTTGTTTTGGACGAAATTCGTTTTCTAATGCCATATTTACGCGTAACCTAGCGAAGTTAGGTCAGATATGCACACGTAAGAAGTGAAACTATGTTAAGTTTAAACAGAGGGTTGTTAGTTAACTTTTTCTCAAGAAAAAACATGTAATGTCAACCAATCTTTTGCTGACTATTCCTGCCCTTCTCCCGAAATAAACATATTCATGAATTCATCAAAAGAGATGCGTTTATAGTCGGATGGAATACCGAACATGTCACGACTAACTGTTTCCAATTTCACCTCTTTTAATTCGTAATGGATCATTCCCTCAGTTGACGGAATAAAGTAATCTACAGCCAAATATGGAATTTGTTTGTACACCTCCAAATACTTTGAACTGATCTTCTTTGTGAAATAGCAATCGTAACCAGTACCAGTCTCATCACCTTTGTCAACAATATGGTATTTCTGACATTTATATCCTTGAATTTTCTTTTTACCCTTTACCTTTTTGATGACGTACTGATTTTCCGCATTTGCTGTATCTTTTTTAGAAAGATCATTTTGAATTGCATAACCAGTTCCTGTCATATTAATCAGCAAATAAGCTCTGTTCAAAGCCATATTTCTAATGTAAACCTGATTCCCGAACATTTCTGTTTCCGTTTCAGTGCGAACAACGGTATCGTTTGTTGAAATAGTGATGTTCCATTGTTTGTAAACCACATTCGTATCAGGAACCATAATTGTTGCCTGGTACTTCAAAGTTCCATAAAACGGTTTTTGAGCAAAAAGGGTTGTTGTTGAAATGATAAGGGAAAATAGGATCAAAAATCTCATTATTCAAAAGGTTTAAACAGTTCGTTTAATTTTAAGTTGTATTCGTTATAAGCTTTCATATTTCCACTTGCAGGAAGTTTCAAATCTGAATCACTTACTTTTTTATTATCGAAGCTTGTTGCTTTAAATTCCATTCGCGTACCGTAACGATCAATAGAATATTCTAACAACACTCCGGGAATTTCATGAAACGGGTGAAACCAATTTGAATTTTCCAATCCAATTTCTTCCGTATACCAAATTTCAATCACATCCTTAGGATCAGATTTACTTGTTGCAACTGCTTTTAAAGCCGTCAACCCAAGAATTTCCTTTTCTTCATCCTTGAATACAATCTTGTACTCAGAAGGATCAATTTTCATCTTATTTACATCCGCAGATGAAAGATCAACATTGAACGCATCATTCGAATATTTATAATAAGCGGAGACTTTCTTAGCGTTACAATCCACCATCATTGAATTCTGAAAATTAGCACGTTTGATATCGGTTTTCAGTTTACCGTCTTTAAATGTCAAAACCATTTCACGCGGCAGAATACTGTACAAAACAAAATTGTCTTTTGCCTCCGGATACTCAACGGTGTAAACAATTTGCCCTTCTTCAGCTTTTGGCTCTCCACACGAAAACAAAACGAAAAAGCTTAACAATAATGGAATAGTATATAAAAATCTCATAACAATATCCTAAAATTCAGATGCTAAAGATACGTTTAGAATTCCATACAGTTACAAAAGCAAATTCACTGACCAAGAATCACATTTGTTAACTCCAAGTATCGTGACTAACTTTGCAGCGAATTCTTTTTATGAGTCGAAACTACAAATACATCATCAATCCTTCGGAAATTACTGCTGGTACAAGAGGTTCTTCTTGTGGTCCTGATGCAATTTTCACCGCAGCTCGCAATCAACAAAGTACTTATTTTGGAGATTTCGAAATGACAACAATTGTCGTTGCGAATGACTTTTTAGACAAGCCAACAACTTTCGATTTTGCGAAACGCGTTGATGGTTACGCTAAAGTATTCTACGGTATTAAAGAGGAAGTTTCCCGCACTTTGGCGAATGAAGCGTTTCCTATTGTTATTGCTGGTGATCATGGTTCTGCAGCTGGGACAATTGCCGGAATCAAAAGTTCTTTTCCGAATAAACGATTGGGTGTGATCTGGATCGATGCTCATGCGGATATTCACTCGCCTTACACTACTCCGTCAGGAAATATTCATGGAATGCCTTTATCTATTTCATTGAACAATAACAACTTGTCGCACCAGCACAACAACGTTATTGGTGAAACAGCAGAATTCTGGGATGCTTTTCAGAAAAGTGCCGGTGTTACACCAATGGTATTGCCAACAGACTTGGTTTACGTTGCCGTTCGTGATTGCGAGAAAGAAGAAGTTGGTTTGATGGAAGAATTGAACATCACCAATCATACGGTTGAAAATGTCAGGCAGATGGGAGTTCCAGCCATAGCAAAGTTGGTTGAGGAACAACTGGAAAACTGCGAGATGATCTACATTTCTTTCGACGTTGATTCCATGGATCCTGAATTGAGCTCATATGGAACAGGAACTCCGGTTGGTAATGGACTTTCACCTGATGAGGCGAAAGAATTACTGACCATTCTGATGAAAAATGAAAAAGTTGTTTGTATGGAATTGGTGGAAGTCAATCCATGTTTAGACAACAAGAAAAACAAAATGGCGGAGATTGCTTTTGACATTCTGTCGTCAGTTATTACAAAGTAAAAAATGGAACATATTATAGAAAAGGAATTGCAAAATAGCTTCAACTCTATTTTCGGAGTGAACGTTGAGCAATTGACTTTTACATTTCAAAAAACAAAAAAAGAATTTAACGCCGATAAAACGCTTGTTCTTTTCCCTTTCCTGAAATTATTGGGTAAAAAACCAGATGAAATTGGAAATGCAATCGGAGAACATTTGGTTTCGAAAGGATTGATCAGCTCATTTACAATTGTCGGAGGATTCTTGAATGTTAGTTATCCTGAAGCTTATTGGACAGGAGCTTTAAATGAAGTTTACAACAATAAAAACTTCGGTTTCGCAGAAGAAAACTCGAAGCCAACAATTATGGTGGAATACGCTTCACCAAACACCAATAAACCTTTACATCTCGGACATTTACGAAATGTGTTTCTTGGATTTTCAGTTGCTGAAATATTAAAGGCTTACGGACATAAGGTCATCAAGACACAAATTGTGAACGATCGTGGAATTCACATTTGTAAAAGCATGCTGGCTTGGCAAAAGTATTCTCCGTTAAATGAAAAAGGTGAGCGCGAAACTCCTGCAAATACAGGAATGAAAGGCGATAAACTGGTAGGGAAATACTATGTGGAATTCGACAAGCAGTTCAATGCTGAAGCAAAACAAATCATAGCATTGTGGGAAAGCGGTGAATTTGATGGATTCAGCGAAGCAATTCAGGAGAAATTCCTTGAATTCGAAAATGCGAAAGAAGGCAAAGACGAAAAAGCCGTTTCAGCGATTAACGATAAAATCAAAGATCTAGCGAAAAACGAAACAGATATACTTCGTGAAGCGAAAAACATGCTGGTGCGTTGGGAAGGTCGTGATCCTGAAATTTATTTATTGTGGACAACAATGAATGGTTGGGTTTACCAAGGATTCAATACAACATACAAGCGAATGGGCGTTGATTTTGATCGTGATTATTACGAATCAGAAACATACGTTCTAGGAAAAGATTTGGTGAATGAAGGTCTTGAAAAAGGCGTTTTCTACCAAAAAGAAGATGGTTCCGTTTGGATCGATCTGACTGGCGAAGGTCTTGACCATAAATTATTGCTTCGTTCTGACGGAACTTCGGTTTACATGACACAAGATGTGGGAACCGCTGTTGACCGTAAACGCGATTATCCGGATTTGAGCGGAATCATTTATACAGTCGGAAACGAGCAGGAATACCATTTTCAAGTATTGTTCTTGATCTTGAAAAAGCTTGGTTACGACTGGGCCGACTCTTGTTATCACCTTTCTTACGGAATGGTTGATTTGCCTTCAGGGAAAATGAAAAGTCGTGAAGGAACTGTAGTTGATGCCGATGAATTGATGGAAGAAGTTGTTCAAAGCGCGAAAGCAATTACACAAGAGCGCGGACAAATCGAAGAGATGTCGGAAGCGGAACGCAGTAAGTTATTTGAGCAAATTGGAATGGGTGGATTGAAATACTACCTTCTGAAAGTTGATCCAAAAAAACGAATGCTTTTCAATCCGGAAGAATCTATTGAATTGAATGGTCACACAGGTCCGTTCATCCAATACACACACGCACGTATTTGTAGTTTGTTAGCGAAAGCGGGAACTTATTCAACAACAGAGAATGGAGTTTTCAGCGATCTTGAAAAAGATATTCTGAAACTGATTCTGGAGTATCCGGAAATCATTGCTGAAGCAGCGAAGACACATTCACCTTCCGTTGTAGCCAACTATTCTTACGAATTGGTAAAGGCTTACAATCATTTCTATCAAAACGTAATGATTCTTCAGGAGGAAAATGAAGATTTGAAAAATGCACGGTTGATTTTAAGTGAGGTAACGGTTCGAACAATCGCTTCTTCATTAAAGTTGATTGGAATCGACTCACCGCGTAAAATGTAATCGTATTCTGATTATTTAAAGCCCTGGTTTCTTCAACGTGGAATCAGGGCTTTCTTATAATTTATCCATGCATTTCTATAAATCAAATAATTGCACTAATCAGTGATTTATGTAATTCTTTTCATTTAATATGTAACAAAGAAGGAGTGATATCAGTTCACTCTTGTTGGTGCGAATACTCTTTCGCACTTAATCCCAAAAAATGATTAAAAAAATACTTTCAATAAGTACTGGCGTGTCCATGTGTTTGTTATCACTTTCTAGTAATGCACAATCACCGACAACTGGATCTACAATCAATTTCTCACTTTTTTCTACTTCAGGTGCAATAACCAATACTGGAACTTCACACATAACTGGTAATGTTGGTTCCAATAATGGACCCATCACAGGATTCGGTAATGTAAACGGAGTTATGCACGCTGGTGATGCTGCTACTGCTCAGTGTGCCACCGATTTACTAATCATGTACAATGAATTGGATGTTGCAATTACAACCAATTCACCAGCTCCTTCCTTGGGAAGTGGTCAAACACTTTATTCTGGAGTTCATACGATTTCTGGAAATTCAACTATTAATGGAATTCTTACACTGGATGCAGAAAATGATCCGAATGCGGTGTTCATCTTTCAAGTTGACGGAACACTTTCTACAAGCGCAGCTACAAAGGTTAAATTAATCAATGAAGCAAAAGCATGCAATGTATTTTGGAAAGTGGAAGGTGCTGTTTCCATGGCATCTGGAACATATATGGCAGGAACCATTGTTGCAAACAACGCTTCTATTGATATGTCAATCGGTGATACACTTGAAGGAAGAGCACTTTCTACAGCTGGAGCAATAACATTGAACGGAATTTTGGCATTCACGCCAATTGGATGCGGAAGTGCTGTTCTCAACGGTCCAACGGCTCCGCAATTGGGAGCAACGGCTTGTTACGGGCTTTTCTCATCAGATGGCGCAGTTGCCAATACTGGAACAACTTATGTTACGGGTGATGTTGGTAGTAATACAGATAGTCCAACAGGTTATAATGCAGCTTTCGTTAATGGAACTATTCATCTTGTACCAGATGGATCAACAGCACAATGCGCATCAGACTTACTCTTGATGTACAATTATGTGAATGCACTTCCCTATGATATTGAATTATTGTATCCTGCTCAGTTTGGTAATAATCTTGTACTAACACCACATACTTACCTATTGAATGCTGCTACAACTTTAACAGACACCGTTTATCTAAATGCAATGGACAATGCTGACGCAGTGTTTATCATTCAGGTGAATGGTGCATTTTCTGCAGAAACAAATTCGAACATTGTTCTACAAAATGGAGCTCAATCGAAAAATGTTTATTGGAAAGTAGAAGGAGCAGTTGAACTCAACACCAATTCTATATTTCGCGGCACGATGATTTGCAATAATGCAGCATTAGGGAATTCAGGAATCTTAATTGACGGTAGAGCACTGATAACTACCGGAGCTGTATCGACTAATGCAGCAATAGTGATAGCTACCAACTTACCTACGAACTGTGAAACATTAAGCATTGATGATTTATCAGACGAAACGGCATTAGTAATTTACCCCAATCCGTTTTCTCAAAGTACAACCTTGTCTTTAAAAGACAAATCGCTTATCGACAAGTGCGAATTTTATCTGCATGATATGCTTGGAAAAGAAAAAATGAATACTTCAATTAGTAATCAAAACACTACAATTGATTCAAATGGACTTCCAGCGGGAATGTACTTTTATGAATTAGTCGACAAAACAAGCATAATTCAAACAGGAAAACTTATTGTTCTGTAACGAGAAGTATACTTATTAATAAAAACGTTTGGTGAGATTCATCAAACGTTTTTTATGCAATCTATTTTTAAATCGAACTCAATGCCAAAAGGAAAACAGTAACAATTGCTATAACTGCTAAAACGCAAACGCCCAGAACGATTTTATTGACGAGATGAAAACGTGCAATCTGGGTATTACGAGTTTCACCCAACTCCTCTTGACTCTTCAGGTATTTTTTTCCTCTGAAAAAAGCAAAGAGTAGTAAGATAATCGCGGTAACCACTAGTGCAGGGATCAAAAACCAAAGTGCTATCAATACGATTTCCGATAAAAATGCTGCTGTAACAGAAATCAAATAAAGTCCAGCCAAACTAAAAGCCGTCATAAAAAAGGAATAGCCTAGCCAGGAACCGCGACGAATTTTCTTTTCTATTTGCTTCGAATTAAGGTTTTTATTGCTTGATGCTAAACTATCTTCTTTGGCTTCAAGCGAGTCTGATTTTATTGAAGTTTGCAGATCATTTGCTTTGAACATTGATGCCACCTCATCTGTTTCCTCGCTTTTTTCTGACAATGTGCTTGATGGTTCAGGTAGAATCACTTCTAGCAATGCATCATTTTGCGGGTCATCTAATAAAACAACGTTAGTCATGGACGTATTATCAAAGGACAATTCCTTTTTCATTGTTTTTAACTTTCTTCCCTTCAAATGGTCGAAATGTGTGTATTTCTGGTGTTGAAAATTAGATGTAGAACAAGCAGTAAGTAAGGTTAAGAGTAGTAAGGTGATTGCAGAAATAATGTTCACAGCAATAGTGTTAGTGAGCACCGAAGGTAAGACATTAATTGGGTTGAAGCGGATTACTTCAATTTGACCTCTAAGGTTTTGTTCACTTATTCTTAATAGATTCTACTTAGTGTTAATTTTTCAACTTAGGAATTCAATCGTTTCACTTATTTTCTAAACTCAATATTCGTGAAAACAGCAAGAATGTTCATTGGAAAAGTTATTTCAAATAAGCTGATACTAAATCGTTTTATCAGACGGAGTCAACAATTCACTAAATTAATTTACTAAAACTTTACTAAATTGTTGTAGTAAACATTTAGTTTTCATATGTTTGGCTTGCTATTTCCCAACTATGAAAAAAACTACATTCTCTAAAACTTACTATCTGGTTGTTCTGTTCTTCCTGTACAGCTTTGCAGGAACAGCCCAAACAACAATTATTAATCCTGCCAATGCAACCGGAACTTCTGGTGCTGATGGAAGTTTTGAAAGTGCTTCTCCATCCGGATGGAATATCGTTAACGCAGCGACCAACTTATGGTTCATTGGAACTACATCCTCTTGTAGTGGAACCAGAGGAGCTTACGTTGGAACAGCAGCAGCTAATAACAATTATACTATTAATACCGTTCAGTTATCGCACTTTTATAAAGACGTCACATTTCCTGCAGGACAATCATGCATCACACTTTCATTCAGCTGGAAATGTGCCGGTGAAAGTACTTTTGATGGTATCAAGGTTTATTTTGGCTCAACAGCAGTAACACCTGTTGCCAATACAGCATACACAACATCAGATGCAACTGCAGTTCAGGTAGGAAATACGTGGTACAACCAGAATACAACTTGTAATACAGCTACTATCACAGTTCCAGCAGCATACGCCGGAACCACAAAACGTTTGGTTTTCACATGGCAAAACGATGGATCAGTAGGAACAAATCCTGGAGGAACAATCGATAACGTTTCACTCGTTTCACAAAATCCAACGGTACCAAATTGTGCAACTGCTTTGGTTCCTGCAAATGCGGCTACTAATGTTGCCACTTGTAATCCGCTAACTTGGACCGCACCAGCTACAGCAGGATGTAATGCTGCAGCAACTTATGATGTTTATTTCGGAACTACTCCAACGCCTCCATTCGTTACCAATGTTTCAACAACAAGTTATACACCAGTAATGAATTTCAGTACTACGTATTATTGGCAAATCATTCCAAGAAATACGGCCGGACCTGCCGTTGGTTGTGGAATTCAATCTTTTACCACATCCGCTCCAACCAATCCGCAATACAATTTAGTGGATGACGCAACGTCGGTTACTCCGTTCAACTGTGTAACATTGACTCCGGATCTTACTTCGCAACGCGGTTGTGCATGGGATGCCAATTCGGTTCTGAACTTCCTTGCAGATTTCAGTTATGATATTGATGTAAACCTAGGAAGTAATGACGCAGGAGCGGATGGAATGGCCTTCGTAATGCAGAATGATCCGTTGGGAAGATGTAAATGTGGAACTGTTGGTGGTGCTGTTGGTGCCGGTGGAATTTTAAATTCAGTAACGGTAGAAATTGACACTTATCTGAATTTTGAAGATCGTGATGACTTTACAGGGCCACTTGTTGGTTGTGCCGGAACGGAAGATCCTGACCATTTGGACATTTGGTACAACGGAGTGATTAATCCTGATTTAGACGCAAATTGTGGCGCTGTAGCTGCTGGTGAACGTCCTGCAAATCCGTTTGCGGTGCGTTTGCAAAGCGCTCCCGGAGTAAATTACAACATCGAAAACGGATTGACACATAAATTCAGAATTGCTTGGGTCGCAGGAACAAGTACACTTTCAGCTTCAGTTTGGAATTCCACATTGACATTGAATTACGGAACCGTTTCCGCAACCTTCAATCCAATTACCATTTTTGGAACAAACACACCTTATTTTGGATTTACAGCTTCTACCGGAGGTTTATCAAATACGCAAACATTTTGTTTACCAGCGGTCCTACTTCCTATCGAATTACTAAGCTTTGAAGCGAATTGTGTCGACGGAAAATCAGATCTGCGCTGGTCAACTCAAAGCGAGCGCAACAACGACCATTTCACTATCGAAAGAAGTTGTGACGGACAAAATTTCACGAAATTACAAACGATTCCGAGTAAGGGTGACGCTGTGACGGTTCAGAACTACCAAACAGTGGCTGAAACTGAATGTCATGGCGTTACTTACTACAGATTGAGTCAAACGGACAAAGACGGAGCAACGGAAGTTCTGGGAATCAGAAGTGTTCATCCGTGTTCAGATTTCGAAGAAGTATACGTTTACCCGAATCCTGCGAAAGAACAGATCAATGTTGCCTGGACAAACCTTTCTATGCAGCGTTTGACGATCACCAACTCACTAGGTCAGAAATTGATGAGTAAGGATGATCTTGACAAGTCGATCACCGAAGCAGCATTTGATATTTCTCAATTAGCAAACGGAGTTTACTACATTCTTGTAGAACAAGATTTCGGATCAAAAACATACAAATTTGTAGTTGAGAACTAGATAAATAATTAAGGACAAAAAGAGAAGGTCGGTTTCGTTTATTCGGAATCGACTTTTTTTAATACGCTCAAACTTAATTTTGCGCACAAATGAGCAACACCCGCAAAACACTTAAGCACAAAACGTTGAAAATTATATAATTAAATAAAATAGTTTTTTAGATTTGTTGTAAACTATCTGACACACTATGAGAATTTTTACCACTATTCTGGCAGTAATACTACTGTCTCAAGCGAAAGCTCAAACCATTTTAGTACGCGTTCATCCCAGTCTCGTTGATCTAACCATTACAGAACCAAGTTCACCTCATGACTTAACATTTCAAACCGTTTTCAATGAAAAAGGCAGACTTGTTTTCCAGAATTATATTGCTACGAATCCCGATTTTTCAGATTTAGGCGACTTCAAAGTTCGTCGGGTTTTTACCAATCTTTCCTGGAAAGACTCATTGACTGTATCGAGAAGCGGAGAAACAATTAATATTCCTCCTTTTTTGGCAACCTTTGCGTTGGATAATGTTAAAAGCACTATTTCTACAAAACTGCTAAGCTCTTTACAGTCTGCGAATACGTGGGTTGACTACGCAGAGTATGCGCCTGAAATTCTGCAGTTGTCAACTCCAAATGATGAGTTCTTTCCTCAGCAATATAGTTTGGTATACAATCCCACTATTCCGAATGCGAATATTCACGCAGAAGAAGCATGGGATATTGAAACAGGAAGATCATTTGTGAAAATTGGCGTGATTGATTCAGGAATTGATACACTCCATGATGATGTAAAAGCACTTTTTGGTGGAATTTACAATACTCAGCCAGTAAACGGAGATTGGGGATCGGGAATCGATTTCCATGGAACAGCAGTCGCGAGTATTATAGGCGCCAAACGCAATAATGAAAAAGGAATAGCCGGAGTTGCCGGTGGAGATGGAACCGAAGGTTCAGGTGTAAGTTTAATAGATTTGAAGTACGATCATTATTCGCAGGATGTAACGCTTTTATTGATGGCAACGATTGATGCATCACGCAGTGTTGGAACATATTGGAGTTGGGGAGAAATTTTCGACTCAGAAGGTGATCCTATACCGTATATGGAGAATGCACCTGGTTTTGGTGTTAATACATTAAATCATAGCTACACCATTAGAGCAGAAATTCCAACCGCAGTTCAAGATGGAAAAACTGACACGGACCCGATAATTATTGATGCGGGGACTTGCAATCTATGTAGAGAAACTTTTTTGTTTTCTTTCCGGTGTGGAGTTGTGAATGTGGTAGCAAGAGGAAATACCAACGTACTAGAACCTGATGTAAATGGTATTGATTCCACAGCTGAGGAAGGTTATTATCCTCAATCCTTTAATGATAGCTGGATTATATCAGTGGGAGCAAGTGGTTATGATGGTACAACTATCAGAGGCAACTTGAATCAAGGGTATTGGGATGAAGTTAATAACTTTGCATCCGTTTATGGTGGTCATATGGATCTGATTGCTCCGGGGTCTGACAGTATTGTTAGAGCAGCCAAATTTATCGACAACAGCAGTGCTTATGATTGGTTTAATGGGACAAGTGCCGCAGCACCTCATGTTTCAGGAACAGTTGGCCTGCTACAGAGCTACTATAATCGTGATTGCTATGCCAATCAAAATTTGACTATTGAAGATATTGAGTACATACTGGAGCACAGCGCCACTGATGTTTTAGACGTTGGCTATGATGAAATTTCTGCTCATGGAAGACTCAACGCTTACGAAGCTTTAAAAATGATCGAATACCCCATCAAACAATTTGTGCACCCAACAAACATTGTTGATACTTCTGTTCTCTCAAGAGATACCATTGCAATACACTATGAGTTTGCGTATAGTGATCTCAATTGGGGACCAATCTCCAGTAATTTTCTACCGTTTACTAATACTTACTATCAAGTCGAGCGTTTGAAATACCAAGCCAAATATGACTTTTCGAATTATTTGACCTCAGAAACCACGATCAATGCCATTTTTCCGCTTTTCAGTAAAAGCAATGCCTTGCGATTTATTGAAGATACCGTAAGTCATCCCATTTCCGGTTGGATCTATGACTATTTGGATGTTCATCCTTATGTGAATATTACAGATATTGATACCATAAACGGATTACTTACTACTGAAGGGTATTATTATCATTTCATAGCAACATACGGTGGAATGAATGATTTTGTAATAAACGAAAATTTCCCAATTGATTTTTGGTATCCTGTGAATCCTATGATTAGTGGAGTAAAGCTTCCTGTTTCTATTTATCTTACCGATTCTACGTTGACAGGCTCATATGATGCTTCAGTGCCTTGTGATTCACTCAATCCTCCATATGATACACATTTGGAGTCCACCTCTTCTTCAGAAAAACTTTTAAAAGTGTTTCCAAATCCCTCAACCGATCAATTCATGGTAGAGCTTCCTTACATTGGGGAAAAGCAACTTCAAGTGGTTGATCTTTCCGGGAAAGAACTTTTCTCTATTACTACTTCTGATGAAAAATATCGATTAAATCTCAACCATTTTGCGGCTGGAACGTTTATCTTGCATGTAAATACGGATCAGGGAATGTACGTAACCAAATTATTGAAATTATGAAAACCGTTCTTTTTTGTGTTATTAGTTTGGTTGGCTTGAATTTACAGGCCCAAACCTGGACTATTTTGAATACGACACAAATGGGCAATGCACAGGCAAATCCCGGTTTTAAATTAGATGTCTATCGTAACGATTTATGGTATTACGCATCAACCAATCAGTACAAAGTGTCTTGTTTTCATTTGAATGACGGTTCAATTGATTTAATAGACCTTTATAATCCTCAGGTAATATCTGCCCACTATGATGTTGCGTTTACTCCAGCTTCACGATTTTTAATGTCTTTTGGGAGTGGACTGTATAAAATAAATGCGGATTATTCTTTAACAAATAAATATTTTGCAAATTATAATTCGGACATATTTCAAAATGGTGACACAATATATATGGCACTTTATGGGCCAGAATATTTAGCCTATACGGAAAATGGAAGCATTACGCATCAAAAGAGTTTTCGAAATGTATGCGCTAAAGGTTCCATACTTTATCCGAGTTTTTTTATTAATGGTTCATTGCAAAAGTATACAGGCGTTTCAACTGATGGCTATGAAGATTATTCTTCAATTGACAACGAATACCTCTGTGGGCAATTCAATGATATTAAATTTTCACCTTATACAGACACCGTTTATGTAGCTTGTGCAGCTGGTATTTCAATTGGGTATAATTATGATTTTGTGGATTCAATAACACCAGATAATACTACGAATATGCCATCTGCAAATGTATTGGAGTTTGAATTTGATCTGGAGAACAGGATTTGGGCTTGCTTTGCAGACACAAACGGAGATGCTTTTGCCATTGCACGTTTAGATGGCGATACCTGGACCAATTACTACGATGCAAACAATTCACCCATTACTTTTGGAACTTATAAAGGAATGGAAATTGACACTACGGGAAACTTATGGGTGGCAGCTACTTCAAAAACGTATTTACTAGATTTAGGAGAAACACCACTTTGGCTAGCTACAAGTGAACTAAAAGAAGAGCAGATTAGTCTATCCCCGAATCCGGCATTGGAAGCATGTGAACTTGCTTTTCCTAATTCGGAGAAACGAAGTATTTCTATTGTAACTCTTGAAGGTCAGCTTCTACAAACATACATAAGCCAGACAAATCTATTCTTCATTGATTTGAAAGACTTCGCGAAAGGAAATTATTTAGTGGTTATTGAATCAGAGAATGAAAAAACGGTGAAACAGTTGAATAAGTTATAACAAAAAAGCGAGAAGAATTTCTTCCTCTCGCCTACACTATTTCATTTCTATTCGTCTATGCTAACTGGTTTCTCCACCCGTAAATAAGCGGGCAATGAGAATGATAAAAATGGCACCAACCACTGCTGTTACCAAAACTCCCAGTAAATTGTTTTCTGGAAAAATGTGTAATAATCCGAGTAACCACGAACCAACTACACCTCCAATAATTCCTAACGCGATGTTCAACAGCGCACCATTTGAACTTCCTGTGATGACACTTGCCAACCAACCCGCTACACCACCAACTATAATTGCCAGTAACCAACTCATGATTTCCAAATTTTAAGTTTGAAAGTAAATTAGTTGATTCAGTTCAGAAGTGCAATTGTTTTCACAAACCTTAACTCCTTTGGCAATTCTAAATTCTAAAATTGTAAATACAAAAAAAATAAGCCGTGTTAGAGCGTTGAAATCGGAATAGTATTAAACAGTCTTTAAATTTAGTCCGCCTTAGGCGGATGGAATTTACAATTTGAAATCAGTTTCCCCCGAAAAAGGCGTACTGCAGCAAGTTCGCTCCCATTTGCAAGGCTTCCTGACGCTTGCTTTCAGGATCGTTATGAACTTCTTTGTCTTCCCAACCGTCACTTAGATCGGTTTCGTAAGTGTAAATACAAACCAAACGTCCGTCAACAATAATTCCGAAGGCTTGCGAGCGTTTTCCATCGTGTTCGTGGATCTTTGGCAAACCGTTGAAATTATATTTCTGGTGAAAAATGGGATGATCGAATGGCAATTCCACCAATTCGTTTTGTGGGAATACTTTCTTCAATTCATTTCTAATGAAGTTGTCCATTCCATAATTGTCATCGATGTGCAGGAAACCACCACCGAGCAAATAGTTTCGTAAATTCTCAGCCTCGTTTAATGAGAAGACCACAT
>CAMLET010000001.1 GCA_946479125.1 uncultured Flavobacteriales bacterium | reverse complement strand
CCTTTCCAACTTTAAGGAAGGTCTTTCGATTTTGGAGTACTTTATCTCTACTCACGGTGCGCGTAAAGGTTTGGCCGATACAGCATTGAAAACGGCGGATGCGGGTTACTTAACTCGTCGTTTGGTGGATGTTGCACAGGATGTTGTTATTAATATCGACGATTGTGGAACATTAAGAGGTTTGGTTGCTACGGCATTGAAGAAAAACGACGAGGTCGTTGAGCCATTAATTGACCGTATTTTAGGAAGAACATCTGTTCATGATATCTTCAACCCGGAAACAGAACAATTGATTGTTGAGGCAGGAGAATTGATTACTGAAACGGTAGCTGACGAAATCGAAAAAGCAGGTATTGAAGAAGTGGAGATCCGTTCGGTATTGACTTGTGAAATGCGTCGTGGAGTTTGTTCCAAGTGTTACGGACGTAACCTTGCAACTCACCGTATCGCTCAGGATGGTGATGCAGTAGGAGTTATCGCAGCTCAGTCAATTGGTGAGCCGGGTACACAGCTTACGCTTCGTACATTCCACGTTGGGGGTACCGCTTCTAACATTGCGGATGTATCGGATTTGAAAGCGAAATCTTCTGGTAGATTGGAAATCGATGAGTTACGTACCATTTCTCGTAAAGCTGCTGACGGAACTGAGAAGATTATTGTTGTAGGACGTTCTGCTGAATTGAAAATATCTGATCCTAAGACTGGAGTTACATTGATGACATCAAACATTCCTTACGGAGCTGAGATGATGATTGATGCGAATACAACAGTTAAAAAAGGTGACGTTATTTGTAAGTGGGACCCGTACAATGCGGTAATCATTTCAGAGGTTTCTGGTAAAGTTGTATTTGAGAATATTATTGATGGTATTACTTACCGTGAAGAAGTCGATGAGCAAACAGGATTTACTGAAAAAGTAATTATTGAATCTCGCGATAAAAAGAAAAACCCTGCAATTCACATCATCGATCCTAAGACGAAAGAGGTGTTGCGTGAGTACAACATTCCAGTTGATTCACACATCTCTGTAAACGAAGGTGATAAAGCTGAATTAGGAGTTATTTTGGTGAAGATTCCACGTGTCGCTGGTAAAACAGGGGATATCACAGGAGGTCTTCCACGTGTAACGGAGTTATTCGAAGCACGTAACCCATCAAACCCTGCTGTAGTTTCTGAAATCGACGGAATCGTTGAGTTTGGTAAAATTAAGCGTGGTAACCGTGAGGTTCAGGTAACATCTAAAGCTGGTGATGTTCGCAAATATTTAGTTCCACTTTCTAAGCATATCCTTGTACAGGAAAATGACTTCGTTCGTGCTGGTCAACCATTATCTGATGGAGCAACAACACCAAACGATATCTTGAACATTCAGGGTCCTACAAAAGTACAAGAGTACATTGTAAATGAGATCCAGGAGGTTTACCGTTTACAAGGGGTGAAGATTAACGACAAACACTTCGAGGTTATCGTTCGTCAGATGATGTTGAAAGTAGAGATTATTGATGCGGGAGATACTCGTTTCTTGGAAGGACAATCTGTTCACAAAGCAGATTTCATGGAAGAGAACGATGCAATCTACGGAATGAAAGTAGTAGTTGACGCTGGAGAGTCTACGGACTTGAAAGCTGGAATGATTGTTACTGCTCGTAAGTTGCGCGATGAGAATTCTCAGTTGAAACGTGCTGACAAGCAATTGGTAGAGTCGCGTGATGCAGTTCCTGCAACATCAACTCCATTGCTTCAAGGTATTACACGTGCATCATTGCAAACGCAATCGTTCATCTCAGCTGCTTCCTTCCAGGAAACAACGAAAGTATTGAACGAGGCTGCAATCTCAGGAAAAGAAGATCACTTATTAGGTTTGAAAGAAAACGTAATTGTTGGTCACTTGATTCCTGCAGGTACAGGTGTACGCCGATTCAACAAAGTATTGGTTGCAAACCAAGAAGAATTAGACGCAATTTCTTAAGTAGAAATAACGTTTTAAAATACAGATCCCCGCTTGGCAACAGGCGGGGATTTTTTGTTGAATGGAAGCTTGGCTTCAAACAAACAAAAGGAAATAGACTTTTCAGGCTTTTTGACCCATGCAAAGCTAATTGATTCCAAGTATTTTGTTTCCAATAAAGGGATGCAATTAGGAGATGAAAAAGGAAAAGCACAGAAGATTTACGGAATTCCAACAGTCACTAATCGATTAGATGGAATTGATAAGTTGGAATGGAATTTTGTTGGTGACCAAACTTATGATGGAAAAATTGATCTTGAGGGGAAGCCACTGGTAAAAGACAGCTTTGGTTATCAGGTTACAATGTATTTTAGGAATAATGAATTGATAGGTATGATTTTACACAATCATATTTCGTGAAACTTTATACTTATCTAATCCCAAGTTCTTCCAATGTTTCAATTCTTTTTTCGTCTGTAAAAAGGAATGTTTCAGTGTTTTTTCTATCACTTACCGTTATCCAGTACAACTTACGGCGGTTACTTTTAGTAATACAACTATAATACGCCTTTTTAGCAATCTGTCGTTTTACCTTTTTTGACTCCTCCCATGAAAGTTTGGGAAGGTCCTTTTTTCTGGAAATAAAGATTTCAAAATAATAAAGATCATTATACGCTTTGCATAGCGATTTATCTAATCTTTGTCCTATGATGCAATCGTCGAATTGTGTCTGAATTAAACTGTCAGTAAATTCTTGTTGAATACTCGTATTTGAAATAATCTGTTCATCATAACAACTTTCAATTTCCTCCAAGGCGGCCCGTTGCTCATTGTGATTTGGAAGGCTTTTTATAGCTATGGCATAACCAATCAGAAGTAAAATGCAAAGAACCCCGAAAACAATAAGTATCCATCGTAAGAGTTTAGTTGCCATGATTTAAATCTTTTTTAGGCTTCCTATTCAAAACATAAACTGCCGCAATTCCCAAACAACCACCAACAATCGTGTACCATTTCAATTCTTCACCAAGAATAAAATAGGCTGATAATCCGGCACAAAGTGGAACGGTGAAAATAAAACTGCTTGCGCGTTCCGCACCAATTTGTGATGTGGCGTAGAAATACATGGTGGTTGCAAAACTGGTTACAATCACACTTCCGAAAAGTAAATTCCCCCAAAATCTGAAATCCGATGTGTGGAATACCAATTTGTTTACTGAGCCAAAATCAACAAATGGAGTAATTGCAAGTAAAGTCACCACATACATCCACCACGTAAAAGCCAGAGGATTCCCAAATTCTTTCGAGCGTGAAGAAAATTTGCTCATTATCGACCAAAGCAGGGCACTTGCTAAGAACAATGCATTTCCGATGTCAGAAAGAATGTTCAGATTATTCCAAAGCTGAAGTAAAACAACTCCGGCTATTGCTCCAAAAATGATTCCTATTGATTCGTTTGTTGTGGGTTTTCTCCAGGCAAGTAATATTCCAAGTGAATAAGCCATTATCGGGTTCAATGTGGTAACCAAAATTCCACCAGCTCCCGAACTTCCTTTTTCTAAACCTTGCAGGAAAGTGTAGTTGTAAACCGACATCAATAAACCGGAAATGATCACAAAAAGAACTCCTAATCGACTGATTCTGAATTTTACCTTCATGCATAAAAGCAGCGGAATCAAACTGATAATAACAAGGATGTAGCGAATAAACCCAAGAGTGAATGGATCGCTGAACGTTTTCAATGTTTTGTTCGATGGCCAGCTCAATCCCCAAAGCACCATAGAAATGATTAATAGCAGGGTTAGTCTTCGAAGGGCTTTTTTGTCTTCCATCACCACAAAAATAGATGATTTCTGAGAAGCAGCTTATTCAATTGAAAATAAAAATGTGAAAGAAGTGCCGGCAGTATTGGAAACACATTTCATCTCGCTGTGAAGTTGATCACTTAATGCTTCCACAATTTCCAATCCTAGCGAAGAGTGGTTACGGAAATCGTCACTTTCAAATCCTTTTCCGTTGTCAGAAATATGCATTTCCATTTTATCGTTTTCCACTTTAGTGAGAAGACTCAGCTTTGGATTTTCGGTATTCCAATAAGCATGTTTTAACGCGTTGTTAATGATTTCTGATGCGATTAATCCCAAAGGAACCGCCTGATCAATACTCAGTTGCTGAGGAACAAAACTGGTTTGGGTTTCAATCTTTATTGTTCTGTTTCCTAATGCTTCTAACTGTAAGTTTAAAATGTTCTGCAGGTATTTTGCGCTATCAACTTTTCCAAGATCAGCATCCTTTTGATACAAACTCTGATGCATCAAAGCAATGGTTTGAATACGTGTTTTGCTATTCCTTAACGCTTCAATGGCAGTTTCATCGGTTAATTGGGATTCCTGAAGATTCAATAAACTTGAAATGATCTGTAAGCTGTTTTTCACGCGATGATGAACCTCTTTTAAAAGAATTTCTTTTTCGTAAAGTGCCTTATCAATGGTTTTGTTTTGTTCCAGAATTTCAGAGTTCGATTTCTTCAGGGCTTTATTCAGCTTTCTCGATTTCCTGTAATAGAAGATTCCAAGGACGATCAAAATCAGAGTCACGGAAAGAGCAATGAACATAACGGTGGCTTTTCGTTTGCTTCGTTGCAGCCTTCGTTTCTGTTCGTCAATGATCTCATTATTGATTCGCAACTCGTAATCCGTTTCCAGTCGCGTGATTAAGGCGTTGTTGGCATAAGTATCCAAACTGTCTTTAGAAACGTGAAACAATTCATTGTACTTCAACGCTGTTTTGTAATCTCCCTTTAATGTATAAGTCACCTCAAATGCAGAATAGGCGTAAGTAATATCTTCTAAACTATGTACTTTTTGACCAAGATCTAAACATAAATTACAGTAATACAACGATGAATCAAGCATGTTTGCAGCTCGGAATTGTCGACCAATATTGTATAAAACCAGTAATTCGTCTAAAGGATGATTTAGCTTTCTATATTGATTCAGCGCGCGTTTGTAAATGGATAAAGCTTCTTTAGTTTTACCAGTATTTACCAAAATATTCGCAATGTTGTTTTGAATCTTTGCTTCCAGATAAGGGTCATTGACCGTTTTTACTTTGTCTTCTGCCTCGCGATAAAATTGAAGTGCTTTTTCATTTTCTCCCGATTGAAAACAATTGTTTCCACGACCATTGATAACCTCAATTTTGAGATGCTTGTTATGGTGACTGTTCGCATAAAGTTCAACCTGCTGAATACAGTTTTCTGATTTTTTGAATTCTTTGGTAACACTGTATGCCTGACTCAAAAGCAGATTTGCCTGCGTTATTCCTGCATCATCCTTTAATCGGAAATAGTGTTTATGAGCCTGCAACCCTTGTTCAAGTGCAAGATCAAGTTCTCCCCTAAATAAGTGAATCCGTGCTTTAGCAAGCGTTACCTGTGCCTTCCATTGAAGGTTCTTTGAGTGCTGAACAATGTTGTAAGCGGAATCTATAAACATTAGAGCCGAATCAGTATTCACACGCTGAAGACGAACAGCATTTTGGTATTGTTTTTTACCAGTTTGTGAAAAAGCGTTCGTTGACGTTAGTATAACCAACGTGAATAAGAGAAGAATAGTAGCTCGACAATTATTTAACATGCTAGATAACTGGATCTTTGAGTGAGGGAAGATAAGTAAAAAATAAGAACCGTGAAAGTTGAAACTCGAGTAAAGTATTTTGTTAAACTCTTAAATTTGTGATTGTTGAAATGGTTTTACGGAAAACCAAGTGCTACTAATTGCGTTTAAAATATGAACCTGAACTAAAAAAAATTATCTTCGCATCTATGGAAAAAAATGAAAACCAAATAAATATAGAGCTTTCTGAAGAATTAGCAGAAGGCGTTTATTCAAACCTTGCCATCATAACGCATTCTCAAGCTGAATTTGTTACGGATTTTATTCAAATGATGCCAGGAATGCCCAAAGCGAAAGTAAGATCTCGTGTAATTATGTCCCCTCAAAGTGCAAAGCGTTTAATGCATGCACTTATTGAAAATGTGCAGAAGTATGAGCAGCAAAATGGGGTGATCACTGATAACGATGCACCATCATTTCCTCCAATGAATTTTGGTGGACCTGCAACTCAAGCGTAAAAAACTGTAATTTTCCAACACTTTTCGCGTTTAACTAAAAATGAACTGAAACTGTTGTTTAATACTTACGTATTACAAATATTAAAACTAGAACTATGAAAAACTGGATTTTTGCTTCTTTATCAGTGCTCTTCCTTTTGGCAAGCGCTTGTTCAAAGCATACAACTCCACGCCGTGTTAAGCATGTATTACCTGAAGGGTCATGGAAAATAACTTCGTTTACAATTGAAGGTGTTTCTGTTACAGAAGATTACAGCACTTATTCTTTTGGATTTGATGAAGAAGGAGGAATTAGAGTATTTGGCTCCGGATTTTCGGAAAACGGAAGTTGGGAAACAGGTCTGAATAGAAATCCTTGTATTTTGTATTTAAGCTTTCCGCCAGTTGGTGGTTTAGAATACCTTGCAGATGATTGGCAGGTAACCCAAATAAAAAAGGATGTCATTACATTAAAGAGAAACGACAGTAACTCTAGTAGTAACTTGACACTCAAAAGATAACTAAGGTACTTTTACATTAAGTTTATCTATTGATTTTAAGCTGAATCTTATATTCAAGTTGAATTACTTGTTTAATTGGAGGAAGCGACTAATTTTGTACAAAAGCTATTTGGATGACCTCTGAACTTAAGGAATATATTGATCGTATTCAGGCGAAGGCTCAGCACTTACATACTTTGTTGGTGACAGAGAGAGAACGCTCAGGATCTTTATTGACTGAAGTTTCACGTCTCAATGAAGTAGTTGAGAATCAAACTCAGGAATTGCAAAGAATGCAGGTTGAGTATGAGGATCTAACTTCTAAGTTGTCCGAAAGGCAAGATCAGGAGCCAATGTTTAATGATGATTTAGACGTTGATGCGCTGGTGAAAGAAATTGATTTTTGCATTCAACAATTAAAGATAGCGAATGAGTAAGGTGTCATTAAAAGTGGTTGTAGCCGGAAGGACGTACCCTTTGACCGTTGCAGAAGCGGAAGTTCCGCGTGTTCAGGCAGCAGCAGATGACATTAATCGTGCAATAAAACAATTGCAGGATAACTTTGCCGTTCGCGATATGCAGGACTTATTGGCAATGACAGCTCTTCAGTTGTCAACAAAAGGTGGTAAAAATGCTGCCCCAGCTAGTACTGCGACCACTACAGTAGATTTTACTGAAACAGCTCAGGCTTTGAAAAAGCTGGCTGACGAATTGGATGCTCTAGGTTAATCGATTTTCTTTCATTTTTGTCTTGTCTTTGTCCAAAAGCACGTAAATATATATGTTATGGAATTTGGAATTATTGCCGCAATAATCGGTTTGGCAGTAGGAGGTGGAGGAGTTTTTCTTCTTCAGTCTGTTGCCCTTAAGAAACGAAGAGAACAAGTCATAAAAGACGCTGAGAAAGACGCTGAAACGCTTAAAAAGAATAAAATTCTTGAAGCAAAAGAGCGTTTCCTGAAATTGAAGGAAGAGCATGAAGATGCTGTTAAAGAGCGTGAGCGTAGAGTTCAATCTAACGAGGATAAGGTTAGAGGTAAAGAGAAAACAATGAATCAAAAAATCGAAGAGCTTTCGCGTAAAGAGAAAGATTCAGATCGATTGAAGTCAGAATTGGATTCTAAACTTGCTGCCAATGAAGCGCGTTATCAGGAGTTGGAGAAAATGCACCAGAAACGTGTTGCTGAATTAACCAAGATCACTGGTATGTCGGTTGAGGAAGCAAAGAACATGTTGATGGAATCATTGAAAGATGAAGCTAGGACATCAGCAATGGTGCACATCAAGGAGATTACTGAAGAAGCAAAATTGAATGCCAATCGCGAAGCGAAACGTATCGTGATTCAAACTATTCAACGTGTGGCTTCTGAACAAGCAGTTGAAAATGCTGTTTCTGTTTTCAATATTGATTCTGATGAAGTGAAAGGTAGAATTATTGGTCGTGAAGGTCGAAACATTCGTGCTTTAGAAGCTGCTACAGGAGTGGAGATTATTGTTGATGATACACCTGAGGCAATTATCCTTTCTTGTTTCGATCCTGTAAGAAGAGAGATCGCACGTTTAGCATTGCACCAATTGGTTTCTGATGGACGTATTCACCCGGCTCGTATTGAAGAAGTTGTTGCGAAAACAAAACGTTCTTTAGAAGAAGAAATCGCTGAAACTGGTCGCAGAACTTGTATTGATTTAGGAATTCATGGTTTACATCCGGAGTTGATCCGTATGGTAGGTCGAATGAAATACCGTTCGTCTTACGGACAAAACTTATTGCAACACAGCCGCGAGGTAGCAAATCTTTGTGCTATTATGGCTGCAGAGCTTGGCTTGAACGTGAAAGTGGCTAAGCGTGCTGGTTTACTTCATGATATTGGTAAAGTTCCAGACGAAGAACCAGAATTGCCTCACGCGATTCTAGGGATGAAAATTGCTGAGAAATTTGGTGAAAAACCAGAAGTTCTAAATGCAATTGGAGCTCACCACGATGAAATTGAAATGACATCATTGATCTCTCCGATCGTTCAAATTTGTGACTCCATTTCAGGAGCACGACCAGGAGCACGTCGCGAGGTAGTTGAGTCATACATCAAACGTATCAAAGATCTTGAGAACTTAGCATTGTCTTACGACGGAGTGAATTCGGCATACGCCATTCAAGCTGGTCGTGAACTACGCGTTTTGGTTGAAAGTGAAAAAGTGACGGATATCCGTGCAGATGAATTATCGTTCGCTATTTCTCAGAAAATTCAAACAGAAATGACTTATCCTGGACAAGTAAAGGTGACAGTTATTCGTGAACGTCGTTCTGTAAACTACGCAAAATAATGTACAAGCCCTTTCCTTCTTTTGTAAACGCACTGGCGGGAAAGCGGGTTCTTGTAACTGGTGGAGCTGGTTTTATTGGTTCTAATCTGGCAGAAGCTTTATTGGAAATTGGTGCTGTTGTAACCGTCCTTGATGATTTGAGCACAGGTCTACAAAGTAATGTTGATCGCTTAAGTGATCACGCCAATTATACATTTGTTAAAGGAGATATTACCAATCCTTCGGACTATAGAGATTTGTTGAAAAATGTGGATTTGATTTCACATCAGGCGGCTCTTGGTTCCGTTCCCCGTTCTATTGCATTGCCGTTAAATACGCATCATGTAAATGCAACTGGATTTTTGACAATGCTGCATGAAGCAAAGGAAGCCGGGATCAAACGTTTTGTTTATGCAAGTTCTTCCTCTGTTTACGGTGATTCATTAGATTCTCCAAAACAAGAAGGTGGTGAAGGAAATATGCTTTCACCTTATGCCGTAACAAAGCAGTTGAATGAAGAGTATGCACAGGTTTATCATCGCCTGCACGGAATGGAATGTATTGGTTTGCGTTATTTTAACGTTTTTGGGCCTTATCAAAATCCGGAAGGAGTTTATGCAGCCGCTATTCCACGATTCCTGGATAAAATGCTTTCAGGAGGTGAAATTGTGGTGAACGGTGATGGTAATCAAACACGTGATTTTACATTCGTAAGAAATGCTGTTTTGGCAAATTTAGCGTCTTTAACGAATGAGAATTCATCAGCTTTTGGAAAAGTGTATAATGTTGCCTGTGGCGCAAGTTGTACGCTGAATAATGTTATTGAGGCATTGCATCAAGGATTAATAAAGCTGAATATCGAACCGAAACATAGTTTGGTTTATGGACCTGAACGCAGTGGTGATATCCGTGATTCATTGGCAAATATTTCAGCAATTGAAACAAACCTTGGGTATAAACCACTCTATACTTTTGAAGAAGGCGTCGATACGTATTTGGATTTTCAGTTGAATAAATGAAATGGGGTAAGCAGACAGATTTTGTTAAATCGGTTGTAACATTAATGACGGGCACTGTGCTTGCTCAAATTATAGGTTTTGCTATATACCCGCTAATCACGAGAATTTACAGTCCCGATGATATGGGCGAATTAGGGTTGTTTACCCGATTTGTTCCTTTCATAGCAACATTTGCAACCGTTCGGTACGAGTTTGCTCTTCCTATTGCAAAACAGGATCATCATGCCTTTGGTTTATTCCGTTTGTCACTGCGAATTGCATTTATCTGTTTGTTTTCGGTGTTGATCTTCGGAATGTGTTATGCCATTTTTCAACCTGAGCCACAAGACTATTTAATTTTTGTTTTGATGTCGGTTGGAAGTGCATATGCCAGTGTTTGGATTAGTCTTGGTACCAACTGGGCGATCCGAAAAAAAGCATTTAAACTCATTTCCCAGCAGCGTGTGGTAAATGCGTTAGGAGTGAGTGGATTAAGACTGGGGTTTGGTTATTTAGGACTTGGGGCCTTCGGATTATTGCTTGGTACTTTCATTGGAACACTGGTTTCAAGCCTCGTGTTCTTTCGTGAGTTCTTCACTCTTAAAAAAGAGCATCAATCTGTTTCGCAAAAAAAGCGAATGAATGCACTTGCAAAGGAATACAAAAGCTTTCCAACCATGAATCTTCCTCACGCGATTATCGATTTGGGTGTGGATTCAATGATTGCATGGAGTATTGTTCACTATTTTGATAAATCTGAATTTGGGCAATATAGCTTAGCATTTCTTGTAATGAAGACTCCGCTTTCGGTTGTAGGGCAAGCAATTGGTCAGGTGTTCTTTAATCGCGTTTCTGAAATGAGCAATTCCGGTCAGTCAGCAATACCTTTGATTCTCAAAACATTAAAAACGCTGTTTTTGTTCTGTATTCTACCGTTCACCGGAATTTATTTTTGGGGTGAAGAATTGTTTTCGTTGGTTTTTGGACAGGAATGGCACGTGGCGGGTAAGTTCGCAGAACAATTGGTTCCGTATCTCTTCTTCAACTTTATGTTGTCTCCTATGTCAACATTACCTTTAATTTATGGTCGACAACAACAGGCTTTATATTTGGGTATTGTGGTCGCTATTGTTCAACTATCCAGTTTTGTTCTGATTCCTGAATTTTATCCGTTGGTTTCTTTGTATAACATTGTGCTGTGGAATTCAATTGCAATGTCGGTGGTGCTCATTGGAGTATTTTTCGTTTACTTGCAGATTGCAAAGAAAGGAAGAGTGAATGGATAAGAATCTAGATTCCATATCGAGTTCGGAGAAATACAGTGAACTTTATTTGACAGGTCGCCAATGGTGGAAGGAAATGCTGTTGGTTCTTATTCTTGTTGCCCCTAATTTCACTTTTGGAAACGAATATTTACTTCTTCTACTTCCAGTTCTTCTTATTGTTCTCGATTACCAGCTTTGGAAAGGGGTTTTGAAGAATCCGAAACAACTAATCAAATCTAAAGAAGCTTTACGTTATCTCGGTCTTTCACTCGTGTTTGTTGGTGCTGCGGCAATAAATAAATTTGTAAATGGAGGTAGTATTGTTTGTTTGAAGGATTACTACGCGGCATTTTATTTAATACCATTTTTACTTTTTAGCTCCAGGTACTTGTTTACTGTTCGTACCTTTCGTTTGTTCATTTATTTCGTATTAATTGAAACTGGTTTTGCACTTGTTCAGTATGTTTTGAATGACCGGAGTTTGATTCTCCCGCTCACAGAAGGAACACGATTAGTTTCCAAAGATCTATTGTATGATTCGAGGGTTTTTGGGTTTACCGTAAACTCTTCGGTATATGCACTGCATATTTTTATAGCCTTCCTGTTCATTATTCCAGCACGATTTAATCGACTGTTCTACTGGTTTATCTTTTCCGGATTAACTCTTGGAATGTTGCTTTCTTTTGGACGGACGGTTGTCTTAATCACAGTGGTTTATTTCTTGTTCGCACTTCTACAACTGTGTTGGATATATCGTAAACAACTTCGATCAGTAATTCGTGTAACGCATTTTCAGAATACGGGGCTTTCGGCGCTTTTCCTGTTGATATTGTTTCTTACTCCGTGGATGAGAGACAATATGACACGAGGTGGTAAGAGCGAACAAATGGAATACAATAACATTGTGTTTTCATGGGATACTATTCCGTTAACTTGCAGTGAGCAACATGCTTATCCGTTAAAAGAGCCAGGTGAATTAGATACTACTTCCGGATTGTCGAAGAGTTTCTTGAGTTTAACCAAGAGTATTAATACCAGTGGAAGAAAGCTGATTTGGTTGAATTATGTTGACTTTTTGAGCGAGCATCCACTCACTGGAAACGGTTCCAATAAGCTAATGTTTCGAACGCTTAATCCCAAAACAAGAGCGGTTGAACTTATTCATGCACACAATTCGTTTTTCGTATTCTTTGCTACACACGGCTTTGTGCTGGCAACGGTATATCTGATCATTCTCATTGTTTGGTGGCGAAAAAGGAACTTTGCAGTCCTTGTTGCGCTGCTGGGCTATTCGTTTCTGCAATATGGAATATTCTGGGGCTTTTCACTGATTGATCTTGTTTTCATAGCAATGCTTATTTCACCAATTAATTTCATCGATTTTGGATATAAAAGGCAAAATAGTTGAAGTTGAAAAACTACCTGTCGAGGACATAAAGGTAAGTCGATTCGGGAAAGACTTTGAAGTTTATCCATGGATCAAGAGCCGTATTTTCCATAAAGTAATGATGGGGAATGAAGTGCTGCAGGAAAAAACATCTTCCGTTTTTAAAGAACAGCTTCGCTCACTTTTTTATGGATTCTTTTCTTTCTTCAAGCGATATGATGCATGGGCTTTTACCAATAGCAGTGAACGTATTTTGCTTGAAGGAAAAATGTTGGATAAGGTGATGGATCCCTTAGCAATTGCTCGACCAATTAAGCTTTTGGTTATAGAACTGCAATTGTTTAAACGTTTCAAAAGAAGTGAAGTAACTTCAAAAAAAGTGGTTTCCCGCGCATGGATTGTTTTCCTGGAGGAATTCTATATGCGTATTTTTCTTAGAAAAGTGAATTTCCAGGGAGAAAAGGTGCTTGCGGAAATGGAGACCATTCTGAATGAAAAAGTCGAGACGACAGCTATCATTCGGAAGTATCTTGCGCAATACCGGATAATGAAGTTTTTACTTTGGTTACTGCCAAAACCAAAAGTGATTTTTCATACCGTTTCTTATGCCAATTTCGGTTATATCCGTGCCTGGAAAGAAGCAGGAATTCGAGTGGTAGAGATGCAGCACGGCTTAATTGGTGATGGACACTACGGTTACGTTTACCACAAAACGCTGAATGAAAATCAATTTCCGGATGATATTTTGGTTTTTGGTGAGCAGGATCAGCAGTTTTTTGAGCAACAAACAGTGATTCCAATTAAGCGCTCAATTCCCGTTGGACGCTACATTTTGGACTATTATAAAAGAAACGCTGTTCCCAATCAAATTCCGGTTAGATCAATACTTGTTTCACTTCAGGATTCAGAATGGAGTACCGCATTACTTGATTTTGTTTTGAAAATAGATCAACAGCAACCTAGAAAGTTCCATTGGATTATTCAGCCGCGACGTACTCCGGAATCGGTATACAGAAAGCAATATAAGTTTCCGGATAATTTCACTTTTTCTGAAAGTTCGGTTTACGAAGCAATTGGGAAAACGGATGCTCATATGACCATTTTTTCAACTACCGCTATCGAATCCATTTCCATAGGAAAACCAACCTTTTTGTATGATTTTGAAAATGCGGCAACCACGTATTTGGGGCTATTCCTGTCTTCAAATCCGAATGCGTATTTTTGTGCCTCTGTTGAATCTTTCTTTGACGTTTGCAACAATTTGAAATTGGTGAGTGCAGATGAAATTGCAGATTCTAACAGGTTAAACATTTCTTCCGATTACCTTTCTAAGATTTCGGAATATTTAGACGAAGTGCTGGATGAAGCTGCTAAAAAGTAAGATGGTTCAATCGCTTGGTATTTATACCATAGCAAATGTGATAAACGCATCAATTCCGTTTTTGCTTCTTCCGTTATTAACCAATTATCTTTCAACTGAGGATTACGGAATTCTGACCAATTTCAAGTTGCTGATAGAATTGTTGATTCCCTTCATTAGTTTGAATTTGATGACTTCATTGCAAGTGGTCTATGTTAACAGAAACAACGAAATTGGTTCCTACATTTCTTCAGGAATGCTGGCTATGTTGGTACTAACAGGAGTTTTTACGCTGGCAGCAATTGTTTTCGCAGATCAGATTGTTGCTGGAACTGGTGTCCCGGCGTCGTTTGTAATTATGACAGCCATATATGCGCTGTATCAAAATGTGGTCGAAGTACTGCTTTCCATTTGGCGTATGCAGGACAAAGCCATTTCGTTTGGAATTTTCCGCATAGTGCGTACCGCAGTTGAATTGGGAATCGCACTTGTTCTAATCGTTGGTTTCAATCTTACTTTCGAAGGATCGATTTATGCGCTTTCGTATTCCTACGGAATTGGAACGTTAATCGCGTTTGTAATTCTTATCAGAAACAAGTTTTTACCCTTGTCTTTTGAATGGAAGCATGTGAAGCATTTGTTCTTTTACGGAGCACCTCTTATTCCTCATGTTCTGGGAAGCGTTGCAATAACGTATACTGATAAATTGGTGATCACCGAATACATGGGATTGTCTGAAAATGGGATTTACAGTGTGGGTTTTATGGTTGGACAAGTCATCGGATTACTTCAAAATTCCTTTAATCAGGCTTGGGTTCCGTATGTGTTTAACGGCTTGAAATCTGGTACGGAAGCTACGAAAGAAACGATTGTAAAATGGACTTATATTTACATGATTGGAATCATTGCGATTACACTTATATTCTATTTATGCACGCCATTGATCTTCCATTTCTTAGGGAAGGAATTCCAGGGAGGAATGGAATTGGTTCTTTGGATTGCACTTGGCTTTGCCTTTAACGGAATGTATAAAATGGTTGGGGTTTATTTCTTCTATAAAGAGAAAACAAATTTCATTGCTGTTATATCGATTTTTACAGCAGTCATTAACTTTTTCTTTGCAACCTGGATGGTACCAAGATATGGATATACCGGAGCAGCAATTGCAACAATGACTGCATTCTTTCTTCAATTTGTGTTCACATGGATTTGGAGTACCAGAGTTCAAAAAATGCCTTGGGGAAATTGGAAAATATGGAAAAAGTCTTTGTAATCAATTTGATTTATATTCATCCGTGTCCTTCTGTGCACTTCCGCGGGAGAAAAGTAATAGTTGAATTATGATGAGAACAGCAATTTCAGATTTTTGGAAGAATACCAACTGGCTTGATCGATTGATCATTCTAGCCTTCCTACTTTCGGTTACCTGGTTGAAATTCGCACCGATGATTCTGGGAATAACTTTCATCTTCAGTTTGTTTCAACGCAGAAGCACTTCAGAGATTAAAACACGATTGTTCAGTTTCAATTCCGTTGCTCTGTGGAGCATTGCTTTTTTTCTCTACCACATTATTGGAATGGCTTGGTCGGCAAACATGAATTTTGGTTGGTCTGACGTTGGCATGAAAGTTTCGTTCATAGCTGTTCCGCTAATAGTTTCCATCGGAAGATTTTCCTTAAGTCCCAAACGATTTGTAATCGCTGTTTCATTCCTTTTGGCAGCTGTAGTAACAGGATTGGTCATTTACGCAGCATGGAAATCATGGTATTATCCGGAAGACAATCACTGGGCATATTTCTTTGAAACGGAGTACTCTCATTTCATTCACAGAAGTTACTGGGCAACATACACAGCTCTGGCTTCAACATGGATATTATATTTATTGCTTTCCGGACAAGTAAAATGGAAGTTTCCATTTGTTCTCGTTTGGGGTATTTTGAGTTGTTCTACATTCCTAACCATTTCCAAAGCTGGAATCATTATCTGGATGATCTTGACGTTTACTGTTTTTCTTCAATATGTATTGCGGAAAAAATGGTGGAAATTATTGGCTACTGGAGTAGCGGGAGTCGTTTTTCTCATCGCTTTTCTTTTGATGTCGAATTCACGAATTGCTTCTCGTTTTCAGGAAATTCCAAAGGCGATCAGCTCTGTTAAAACCGTAAATAATCCTTCAGTTGAAAGTAATACTGCGCGAATGATCATGTGGTCAACTTCATTGAAGGTAATCAAAGAAAAATGGCTTACGGGTACTGGAACCGGAGATGTGAAAGATGTTCTGCATGCTAAAAATGTTCAACTAAAGAATACAGGAACCGCAGAGTTGAATCTGAATGCTCACAACCAATTTCTGAACACGTTTGCACAACTTGGTTTGGTCGGATTTTTACTTTTAGTAATGTTGTTTGTAGTGACTTTCAGAAATGCAGTTCGCGTGAAAAGTGTTTACGGAGTGTTGTTTGCGGCAACCATGATCCTTACCATGTTCTTTGAATCTTTTGTAGAAACACAGGCGGGAATTGTTCCTTTTTGTTTGTTGCTTCTATTGATCAATCACCGACCACAAAACACATAGTCAGATAGCTTTTTCACATAGTTAGCACAGTTAAGCAAAATTGTGTGTTAGAATCAATTATTGAGTACTCTTCGGTAAAACTATGTTTCTATGTTTTGCCTATGTTCTCTATGTGTTTAAAAACCACCCTTAGTTTCCATTCCAGCGTAAAGCGTCTCGGCTAGCCACCAGTCTTCCTGATTATCGATATCAATTGCCTGCCATTTCGGAACAATCAACGGACGGATTTTTTCGCATTCCACCCAGCTGTGTTTTCGTAATTCAGCAACTCTAAAAAGGTAAAGTAATCCGTTTACGTCGTACATCGGTGGTAAATCTTGTCGACGCACAACTTGATTCTTCTGGAATTTGGAAATGAATCCATTTTCTTCCTGAAACAAAGTATAGAATGGATGTCCAGCTGGTTCGTTCACTGCCACTACAGCATGATCTCCGGCTTCAAACAATTCAAAGGCGTCCTCAATATGTTTCGCAGTTCTGAATGGGCTTGTTGGCTGTAATAACAACAAATATTCTGGTGTTTTTTCCTGTCTGTCGATAGCGTCTAACATTACTTCCAACATTCCTGCTGTATCCGAAGCTAAATGTTCCTCACGATTGATTAAACGGACTCCATATGCGTTTCCTTGAACCAATAGTTCTTGATCGTCTGTGCTTAATACCACTTTGTTTTTCGGGAGAAAAGTTAAAGCGGTTTCAATGGCGCGTTCAACCAATGATTTTCCACCTGCAAAGGGTTTTGAATTCTTTTGAGGAACTCCTTTTGACCCCGCACGTGCTGGAATCAAAGCAATTGTATTTGTGCTGTCAGGTTTCATTAAAAGCGAATGTGTTTAATGTCTTCCTGTGCTTTTTTGAAATCTTCCGGTTTTCCTATGTCTAACCAATAATGCACGATAGGGTAGTTCACCACTTTCTTGCCTTCAGCGATCAATTCGTCCATCAAATCGGTTGCATTATAGAATTTACCTTTCGGTACACGTTCTAAAAGTGATGTTTTGATGAGGTAAATTCCTGCGTTCGAAAAATAAACGTAAGAAGGTTTCTCTTTCAAAGAAGTAATTTGATTTCCTTCCGTTTCCAAAACACCGTATGGAACATCAACTCTGTAAGGCGTACTTGCAACAATCATGTCGGCATCACTTTCCTCAAACAGGCGGTAGAAATCCTCAAAGTCGATATTCGTCAACAAATCAGAATTCATTACCAAAATAGCTGGTGTTTCAATATTATCTATCAGGCGAATTGCACCCAGAGTTCCAAGTGGTTCTTCTTCTTTTATGTAATTGATGTTCAATCCTTTTTCGCTGCCGTCTTTGAAATAATCCATGATCTGCTCAGCTTTATACTTCACCGAAACGTGGACTTTTTCCACACCGTAAAGTGCTAAGCGATCAATGTTATGCTCAATGATTGGTTTTGAACCAACTTGTAACATCGGTTTTGGAATATCATCTGTAAGCGGTTTTAGGCGTTCACCACGACCTCCAGCCATTAATAAAACTTCAACAGGAAGAACAGTTCTCAATTTTTTCAGATCGAGCAGCTTTACCAACTTTCCGTCTTCGTCAATTACAGGAAGCATTCCAATCAGTTGCTCCTTGATCTTATCGATAGTGGAAATAGAATAATTCTCCAGTTTAATGTGACGGAAATTGGTATGCATTACCTCACGAATAGAATCGTTGATGGTTTTGCCATTTATCAAACCACGACGAATATCGCCATCCGTTAGTGTTCCAACTACTTTTTCGTTAGAATCCAGTACAAAAACTGCTTCACCATTTACAGTGTTCAATTGTTCCAAACCATCTTTTATGGTTGCAGTATCTTGAAGCGTATGTATTGCGCAGTTTATCATAGTTGCGAAGTTGGTGATTTTATCTGTAGAATTGTAAAATGTGTTTCACTTTTTGGTAAGATTCTTCGCCTTTTTCAGCGATGAATTTTTCCTGAAGTTCTTGATAGATTTCCAGTTGATGAATACGTTTTCCAATGTTGAAATCCTTGATCTCTTTCCCGAAATTGGATTTGAATTTGAATAGATAATCGTTTTCATCCAAACTTAAACCACCACCGAAATTCAGCAATTTCATTCCGTTTTCCTGTGCCCAAAAAGCCATTTTCGATAGCAAAAGATTCGAAGCCGGAACTTTCGGATGATTCAGATTTCTTGCTGAAAGATAATATGTCACCATTCCGCCAGAAACGAAGAACAACGCATAAGCATAGACCTCACCGGATTTTTCAACTTTTGCGAGTAGTAATTTCTCTCCCAATTCATGAATCATTTCCGAATAAAAGTCTGACGAAAAGAAATAGAAATTGGTAGCTCCCGAATGAATCATATTTGCTCTGTAAGCTTCATCGAAAGCGGGAATATCTTCTTTTTTGAAGATGTCGACAGTCCATGTATATTCTTCCTTTTCCAGTTTTCGAACCAGATTTCTGTTGGTTCCGGAGAATTCCTTCATCCAGATTTCTTCACTATCCAGGGTTGGAAGCGTCACTACTCGTCTGTTCAGTAAATTCTTAATGTTCTCCTGAAAGAAATGATGTTCATTGTAAATGTGGTGATAACGAACAAATTCGGTTACAATATTCTTACGTTCTGAAACGTGCTGAAGGAATAATTTCTCCGCTTCAACTGTGATGTCAGGTGCATTCGAAACGGGTCCGGCATAGCCATAAGGTGAACTGATGTCGTAATAATTAGTTCCCTCAATAGGAAGAAGAATGTAAGGATAAACCCAGATTTTTTCGTTTGAAGTACAAACCGCGATTTCGTATTCACCACTTTGCATTTTCGCATCACAAACCAGAAATTCGGGCTGATAGTAAATATCGAGTGTGCGGATATAGTTCAGAACATTCTCTGGGAGAAGTTCGATAGAAGCTTGATTATAAACCTGAAATTTTAAATCCATTTTCTAATGCAGAAACTATACGTTGCATATCATCGGAATTGTACCGTTGATCGATGGGCAAAGATAACAAAGTTTTCGCCAGGGTTTTGTCGGCTGAATCGAGCCAATGAACCGGACAAAAAATCCCATTTTGAGCCAAATGTTTCCTGATTTCATCGCGTTTTTCGCTTTTTATCATCACGAAAAGCTCAGATTTTTCAACGAATTCTACGTTTTTGGAAACTAGATAATCAATTAGAATTTTGGCATTTACTCTTCGTTGCTCCAGAATCTTATTCCAGTCGTAGCGATGGATTTCATCCAACCCATGAAAAGAAATTTCTGAAGTTTGAAGTGCTTTTTCCGCGTCCGCGAATTTATCGAGAAACCCTTTTTCATCAAGGATAAGGTTGTCGAGCGGCTCGTGCTGAGCGGAGTCGAAGTGAGTCGAAGCGCCATTCTTCCAATCAGACTTAAGTTGCTCAGCTTCTTTCTTCAACTGATAGTATTCTGATTCTTCAGTTGCTTGGCTTTCATGTTCGTACGGACCAATAACTACAGCAATATCCAGTTCCAGCCATTTACGCAAACTCGTAAAGCCAGCTTTTCCAACCAGATTATGAATTGCTTCCAGACTTTGAACACAATCTTCCAGAACAATGTACTTTTCGTTCAGCAATTCTTTTGGAACAGGAATGTATCCGTTGAAGTGATTCCAGATAACAATAGCGTTTGCCTTTATTTCAGGAAGGTTTGAATACCGCTCTACTTTCGCAAGTTCAGGAGTTTTTAGAAGAATGCGATCAATCGTTTCTTCGCAATAATGGAGTGGAAAGTAAACAGGATAATTGTTTGTTTTCAATTCCATGGAAAGAACCCATGCGATTGCATCAGCGCCGGTTTCAAAACCAATACTATTTGTTTCTGATTCAAAGAAGTCACTCGGATGGTCTACACGAAATGACTTTGAATCATCTGCAGCAAAAGCACCTCCGATATATTTCTTGTCGTTCATTTTAGAAAGTAGAACGTTTTAAAAGCAGTTTATTCCAATCAATTTTTGCGATAAAATCCACAATTCGCTGACTTGCATGACCATCACCATATATGTTCGAAATTTTGTGAATGGAAGCTTTAAAACTTGGTTCCATTGCTTTCGAATAAGCCTCGAGAATTTCCAAGGTATTTACCGAAACATCAATAACGTTTGCATTTCGAAGACGACCATCTTGTCGGGAACCAACATTGATAACCGGAATTCCAAAGCTGTGTGCTTCCACCAATCCGCTGGATGAATTTCCAAGCATCAAAGCACTGTGTCTTTGAGCTGCGTAGTAATTTAATCGACCTAAACTATGAACGAAAGTTACGCGTTCATTTTGCTCACTAATTTCCTGAAGTGTGTCGTTAATTTCTGCTCCACCAACATCCGTGTTTGCCGCCGTGAACAAGAAATGCGCATTCGTTTGACTGCAAAGTTCGTGTATTAGTTCAGTAAGAAATGCTTTGTTGATCGTTTGACCAATAGTTTCGCTATGAAAAGTCGCTATTACCAAGGGTTCAATCAACGGCAATCCGAAGTTCTCGCAAAATTCCGCTTTACTTGGAAGTTCTGTAGAAAGTATTTCGTCAAGTCCTGGTTCGCCTGAAACACAAATTCTCCACGATTCCTCGCCCATTTTCAGAAGATTTGCTCTGTACGTCTCGGTTGCCGGAAAATGGATGTGACTCATTTTTGAAACGGCATGTCGAACCTGATTATCCGTTGCGCCTTCAGTAACCTCACCACCGGAAATATGTGCAACCGGAACAGATTGAAACAAACAGGATGAAACAACCGGAATCAATTCAGATCTGTCACCAAGAACGATAACCAAATCTGGTTTGTAATTGGAGAGAAACTGAGCAAATTGTACTTGCAGTTGTCCGTTGGAAATACTCACAGAAGAATCGTCTTCCGTTTCTACCATGTGGTCAATTTTGATCGCTATCGGAAAATGATCAGCGTCAATTTCGTTGACCGTATAACCTTGACTTTTGCTTAAATGTCCGCCAGCAACGGCTAATTCTGTTTCAAATTGATCTTGTTTCAGCAAAAGTTGAATTAATGGTTTCAATAAACCATATTCGGAGCGCGCTCCTGTAAAAACGATGATTTTCTTTTTCTCTAGTCCCATGAAATATGTTTGCGACTGATCGCCATATCTTTTTCCACATCAATCGTAAGTCGTTTCCCGATAATGGATTCGTATTCTTCCATTCCGAGTTCCGCAACAGGACGTTTTCCTACCAAATGTTCTTCAGTAATGATGTCGCCTGCCTTTAAATTTGCTTTGGCGTAAATTCCTTTTTTTACTACCAATTGAGTTGCTTTTTCCACTTCCTGGATGCGCTTGATGCCATCTCCCAGTGAAAGTTCTATTGCACGGATTCCGTCGACCAATGCTTTCAATTCGACTGGATCGAGTGAAGCTTTATGGTCTGGACCTTCCATGTTTTTATCGAGTGTAAAATGCTTTTCAATGATTCTTGCTCCGCGAGCTGCAGCAGCTAAAGAAATTGCAATTCCGTCCGTATGATCTGAATAACCAACTGTCACCTGAAATGCCTCCTTCAATGTATCCATTGCTTTCAGATTTACCGTTTCTAAAGGGGCAGGATATTCTGATGTACAATGCAAGATGGAAACTTCCGGAGCTCCGTTTTCTATTAATGTCAAGTAAGCCTTTTCTACGTCAGCCAGATTACACATTCCAGTTGATAGAATCACAGGGCGTTTTTTTCGAGCAATTTGTTTCAGATAAAGCAAGTTGTTGATTTCGCCTGAACCCACTTTGATCAAAGGAAGATTCAGTTCATCAACCAAAAAGTTTAAGCTCTCTTGTTCATCGGGAGTAGAAAGAAATTGAACCCCAATTTGATTGGAATAAGCTTGAAGTTCTTTGAAATCGGTATAAGAAAGTTCCAGTTTTTTCAACATCTCGAATTGAGACCCTTCGCCATCATTTTCGATCTGGTAATTGGCTTTAGGAGCATCTGCTGTAAGCAAAGCTTCCGTTTTCCATGTCTGAAATTTGACACAATCTACACCCGCGGCTTTTCCAGCATCAATCAGTTTCTTAGCTAAATTAATGTCGCCGTTGTGATTTACCCCAGCTTCCGCAATGATGTATATTTTGTCTTCGAACATGCGTTTATTTTAATGTAAATCTACGAAGATATTAAACACATAGTCACATAGTAAGAACATAGAAACATAGTTTTTAATGAGGAAGATCTTAGAATTTAAGCTAACACACAATTATAAATTAACTATGGGTTTATGTGGAAAAGCTTTGTGACTATGCGTTTAGATTTACACTGCTAGGTAAATTAACCACCCGGTCTTCCAGCCAAATAGAATTCTCCAAACCATCAGTCTGACAATCATTAAAAGCTGGTAAACGATTCATCAGTGCCCAAATTGGACGTGTCATCACTCCCAAGTCATTCGAGAACTTCAAAAACGCATCACGTTCTTCTCTGGACTCTAGAACGATTGTGTTTAACCAGTAATTTGCTGTTGTTCCTTCTTTTTCTGAAACCACATTTACACCGAATTTTGAAAGTTCATTGATGTAATGTTGTGCCGTTTCTCGTTTATTCATTAGGATTTGAGGAAGCTGTTCCAACTGTGCGCAAGCCAATGCTGCATTGATATTCGGCATACGGTAATTGTATCCAACTTCGCTATGAACAAAATCCCAGGCGTGTGGAACTTTCGCTGTTGTTGTCAAATATTTGGCGCGTTTTGCCCATTCTTCGTTGTTAGTGACAATTGCACCACCACCACCGGAAGTCACTGTTTTGTTTCCGTTAAAACTGAAAGCGGCAATATGACCAATTGTTCCCGTATGTTTGTTTCCAACGTAAGAACCTAAAGATTCAGCAGCGTCTTCCACCAAAACAATATTGTATTTCTCACAAATTTCAAGAAGTTCAGTTACTCGCATCGGAAATCCAAAGGTGTGCATTGGAACGCAAGCCTTGATTCGTCTTCCTGTTTTGGTATTGATGCATTCGTTTTTATCGTTCTGATGTGTCTCACTTTCCAGAAAACGAAGAACCGCTGTTGGAGAAAGTCCAAGCGTGTCTTTATCAACGTCAATAAAAACCGGTTTGGCACCAATGTATGAGATAGCATTTGCTGTTGCAACGAAAGTCAAGGCTTGAGAAATGACTTCATCGTTTTGTTCAACTCCTGCAATGATCATTGCCATGTGAAGAGCCGCAGTTCCATTTACAGCTGCAATGGCATATTTCGCTCCTGTGATTTCGCACATATCTTTTTCAAAACGGTCAACGAAAGGACCAACCGAAGAAACAAACGTGCTATCGATGCACTCAATCAGGTATTCCTTTTCTTTTCCTCCGAAATAGGGTGCGTGAAGTGGAATAAATCCTTCTTTTCCGAAACGATTTCGAACGGTTTCAACGATAGATGCGAAATCCATAAAATGAATTAAATATTATAAATGTCAGCTTTATACTGTTTCAGATTTTCTGGTTGCTTGAACCATTCAATCGTTTGACGAAGTCCTTCTTCCAATGTGGTTTCTGGCTTCCATCCTGTGTATTCGAACAGTTTGCTATTATCTCCAAACAAACGGAAAACTTCCGAATTCTCCGGACGTAAACGTTGTTCTTCTTGTTTGATTGTTGCCCCAGGATTAATTTGTCGAATTAACTCGTTTGCTAGATCTCCAATCGAAATTTCATTGTGAGTTGCAATGTTCACATCTTGTCCGTTCAGTTTGTCGCAAAGCGAAATTTCAACGAAACCACGAGCTGTATCTTTTGCAAAAACCAAATCACGTGTTGGAGTCAGGTCACCTAAGTTGATTTCGTTGTATCCGTTCAACAATTGCGTAATAATCGTAGGAATAATTGCTCTTGCAGATTGACGTGGACCATAAGTGTTGAATGGACGAACAATCGTAATCGGCATTTCGAAACTTCTGTAAAACGATTCAGCAATGCAATCAGCTCCAATTTTTGTTGCAGAATAAGGTGATTGTCCCTGACGTGGATGTTTCTCATCGATTGGAACGTATTGAGCAGTTCCATAAACTTCGGAAGTAGATGTTACCAAAACACGTTCAGTTCCTAAATCTCTGGCAGCCTGAACAATGTTCAGCGTTCCTTTTACATTCGTATCAACGTATGCGTCGGGAGAGTGGTAAGAGTAAGGAATGGCAATAAGTGCGGCAAGGTGATACACAATATCAATTCCTTTCATTGCGGTTCTTACTCCGTTAGGATCGCGAACATCTCCTGTAAAGACTTCAATTTGTTGAAGAAGTTCTTTCGGAAAACTATCTAGCCAACCCCAGCTATTGAAACTGTTGTAATAACAGAAAGCACGAACCTGAGCTCCTTCCTGAATTAGTTGTTCTACCAAATGAGAACCAATGAATCCATCAGCTCCAGTTACCAATACCTTTTTTCCTTTTAATCGCATGAACGAATTTTAGGCTCCAAATATAAGAAAAAGCGTCGGCTTTTGAAGACCGAGCGAGCAATAACAAATTGCGTCAAGAGAGAGAAAAAAGCTTGATTTAAGCTGTAAAGTCACCATCTGCTGAATGTGTTCAACTGATCAAAATAATCAGTCTGTTGTCTTTCGTCTGTTGTCTTGAGTCTATTGCTTACTTTTGTGGAAAACAAAGAAGTTGAAAAAAATCATCACTATACTGGGTGCTCGCCCACAATTCATCAAAGCTGCAGCTGTTTCGAATATTTTTTCTAAGCATTTTGACGAGATTTTGGTGCATACAGGTCAACATTACGACGCCAATATGTCGGATGTGTTTTTTGATGAGTTGGGAATTCCGAAACCGAAATACCACTTGAATGTTGGGTCGGGAAGTCACGGAGCTATGACGGGAGCTATGTTAACGGCTATTGAAGAAGTTTTGTTGAATGAGAAGCCTGATTTTGTAATGGTATATGGTGATACCAATTCAACTATTGCCGGATCGCTGGCAGCTTCTAAATTGTTGATTCCTGTCATTCACGTTGAAGCAGGATTGAGAAGCTTCAATAAGGCAATGCCGGAAGAGCAAAATAGAATTCTTACAGATCATATTTCAGATTTGTTATTCGTTCCAACGCAAACGGCAATTGATAACCTGAAAAACGAAGGTATTGAAAAGGGTGTTCATAATGTTGGTGAC